>NZ_CAJCKS010000060.1:0-29635 GCF_903970985.1 Pantoea sp. ME81
ATTCAAAGGCGTTGAGATTAAGCATGCGCTGACAAAAGCCGTGGATGGTAAAGATAGCCGCTTCATCCATCTGCCGCTCTGCCGCCAGCAGCAGAGATGCCGCGTCACCAGGATGCGGCATCTCCTGTAGCAATTGCTTGAGCATCGGATTGCGGCTGGTGCCGCGAATACAGGCCAGCCGCAGCTCATGGATGTTGGCACGGATACGTCCGCGCAGCTCTGCGGTGGCCGCCTCGGTAAAGGTCACGACCAGAATTTCTTCGACCGACAGTGGCCGGGCATAGGCATGTTGCCCGCCCAGCCCCAACAAAAGCCGCAGATAAAGCAGCCCAATAGTGAAGGTTTTGCCGGTTCCAGCAGACGCCTCAATCAGCCGCTCGCCACGCAACGGCAGCGTCAGCGGATTGAGCGGTTCTGGCGGCTGAATCAGACTCATTGCGCGTCACTCTTAACCGGCAGGGATTGCTGTAGCTTCTCCACCTGATCCCAGGTCGTGAAGCCCGGCAGAGGTGCATAATCATCTTTGGTGGCGCCATCGTGGCTACCGCCAATCTGCGAAATCATCGCCATGCCCTGCTGTTCCAGCACCGCTTTATGGAAGAAATCGGCCACGCCCTGCGGCGTGAGCTTTTGAATCTGCTCGATGGCTTTTTCACGGGTATCGAAAGCAAAATTCTGCCGGTTGAAGTCACGGCTGTAGCGATTCGCTTCTTCATCAAGCGTTTGCGGGCGCTGTTTTAAGTCATTGATCAGCGCCTGCTGATACTGGGCAAAATCTTCCGGTTTCATGTCGCGCAGGCGTTGCTCAGCCTGCGGATAGAACACCTCAAAGCGCTGCATCAGATAGGCTGGCTGCTTGCTGTTACTTTGCAGCAGGAAGCCTATCCCCCACTGGCGACCAATCGGCATCTGATACGAGAACACCGCATAGCCCAACTGTTCCTGGGTGCGCAGTTGGTTATAGAACCAGGGTTGGACAATCTGGCTCAACATGGTGCTGTTGGCCATGCTTTGATACTCGTCGTAACCCAGTGGCACGTAGAGTGCTGCCAGTGCTGAATCCGTGCTGCTTCCTGCGGTTTGCAGGTTGGCCTTCATGGCTTTATCGATCACCACGTAATCGCTGTGCCAGTAACTGTGACCATCGCTGTGCAACTGCTGTTGCAGATCGGTGCCCAGCTGTTTAACGCGATCGGCGGAGAGGTTGCCCACCACCATCATTTCCGGCGTGGCGTTGCGCAGTAAGGTATCACGGTAATCCGTCACGTCTTTCAGCGTCAGATCTTTCACTAGCTTGCGGCGCGTCTCACGCTGGGTATACGGCAGCTGTGACAGCATCTGCATCGGTTGAATCGCCTGCTCGAAGGCTTTGCCTTTCTCGGCGGCTTCCAGTCGATCCAGATACCAGGATTTTGCCTGTTCCAGTTGCTGTGCGTCTGGCTGGAAGCTGGCATAGCCCTCAACCAGTTTTTTCAGTAACTCCGGCAGACGCTGGGTAAAACCACTGGCGCTGAACACAATGCCGTCATCTTCACCGGTAGAAAAACTGATCCCCCCCACTGACGCCTGCGAGTTCAACTCATCCAGCGCCACGCTTGAGAGATAATCATTCAGACCAAATAACACCTGCTGACGCGCGTCGCTTATTGCCGCTTTGTTGCGCAGTGCCAGAGTAATGGCTGCCTTTGGTTCACTGGCGTAGAACTGGCTTGGCATCCAGTAGATGCGCATGCTGTCACCGTCGGTCAGCGCCACCGGATGCGTATACGTTTTGCCATCACCAGGCATAATGGAGAAATCAGAAGGGATATACGGATTCAGCGTCGGCATCGACAGTTGAATCTGCTTGCCGCGCTGCTGCCAGTCACTGAACTGGGTATCACTGATTTTATCGACCTGGTAAGGCGCATTGACAAAATAGGCTTCTTTGTTGTGCGGCTCATTAGGGCTGATATACCAGATGCGGGCATTTTGCGGTGTCATCTCATCCAGACGAGATTTGATTGCCGCAGGGTCAAAGTTATCCGCGAGATAAGGTGCATCCAGCGTATGATCCACTGGCACGCGCAGCATGGTATCCACTAACCATTCAATATAATCCATGTCACGGGTGATCGACGGATAGCGGAAATCCAGCGCCAGCACATGCGACACCTCATCGAAATACCCCTTATCGATGCCTTTACTACGCAACATGTCGAGGTAGCTAAAGATCGCCGCCACCACTTCATCACGCTGAGCCAAACCTTTGTCGGTCAGGGAAACCGTGATAGCAAACACACCGCTGTTGCGGTCTGTCATCGGATCGGCACCGGCATTCACACCGTCGGCCAGCCCCTGCTTTTGCAGCCAGTCGTTGAGGGTATTTTTACTGCGGTTGCCCAGGATGTAGCTGATCAACGTGTCGGTTTTGCTGCGGAACTGGTCGCTGTTGTTAGCGATGCGAAATTCAACTTTAAGCTGTTTACGCGGCTGAGCGGGCACGTAGTGAATAATGATGCCTTTCTGCGCATCGGTCACCACCGGCACTTCGATTTTAGGCACGATAGCCTGATGGTTAGCCACTCGTCCAAACGTCTGGACCGCAATGTCGGCCATCTCTGGCAGCGATTTGTTGCTGTATATCACCGCTTTCATCAGATTGGCAGAGTAGTGGCTGTGATAAAACTCGGTCAGCGCCTGATGCAAATTGCTGTCGGGCTTATCGCGCAGCGTATCAAGGTTACCGCCTGAGTAGCGGGAAGCTGGATGCGCTGGATTCAGGGTTTCCGCCCCGACCTGCGCCATACGCAGGCCGTCGCGCGAACGCGCCATAGTGAGCTCTGCATTAACTGCATGACGCTCACGATCGGCGTTGACCGGATCGAGCAAAGGCTCTGCAATGGCATCGGCCAGACGATCCACCGCCGGTTGCAGTGCATCGTTTTCCACTTCCAGATAGAACGCGGTGCGATAAGAAGCGGTACTGGCATTGTGACTGCCGCCGTGCTTTTTCAGGAATTCGGCCAGATTATCCGGTTGCGGATAGCGTTTTGAGCCCATCAACACCATATGTTCGGTATAGTGCGCCAGCCCTAGCTGCTGATTGGGATCGTCCAGCGAGCCGATAGGCAACGTCAGTGCGGCCAGTGATTTAGGCGCTTCTTTGTCAGACACCAGCAACACCGTCATACCGTTAGTTAGCGTGATGGCCTGATAACTGCGCGGATCGTGATCGCTTTTTCGAATCGTTTCATTGATGGGCTGCCAGCCGCGATCGCTATCGGCAAAGGCATTCAGCGCCAGCATGCTCAGCAGCAGCGCTCCCATCCAGCGTGCGTAAATCCGCATTTAAACCCCTTTCTTTACCCTTTACCGCTGGCTGTGTGCCCAGCGGCGCAATAGACAACTTTTTATGATTTTGGGAACACCCGCAAAAGCGGCGTTACCCAATTGCTATTCATCATCTTGATGCGCAAGGCGCACCGGTAAATACCACTGGCGAGCGGCGGCAACAATTACCTGCACCGCCTCATCATCCAGCGTACGGCTCAGGCGCTGCAGATAAGGATCGCTGCCTTCGCCCTCCACCTGAAAACCACCCTGCCAGGCTTGCAACAATTTGTTCAATGCCTTTTTCTGCGTGGCGTCATCGTCCAGCAACTGGCCGGATTTTCGATCAAAACTGGCATCCAGCCACGCGCCACCCGATTTGTTCAGCAACATCAACGGTTCCGTCATCCCCGCCTGATAAGCCGTCACGTATTCGTTCAACAGTGACAGCGCAGACTCAGCGTCGATGGCTTTAAAACGCCAGCGGCTTTGTTTGCGCCCGTACATGCGGCTTTCACCTGTGCCGCCCAACGCGCAGTACACCAGATGCTCCAGCCACAATAGCAGACCATCGTTCATGTTCAGCACACCCGGACGCCAGCGTAACAGTCCATCAGCTTGCACCTGGGTTAACCAACCGGTCAACTGCACCCCATTCAGCGGCAGATTGATTTCCCAACTCTCTGAGGGCTGACGCTGTCCACTCACTTCCGCAGCCACTTCCTGCATCTCTTCGGTCTGGCTCTGCCAGAAAAGTTCCCCAAAAGCACCATAAGGCAGATTGCCCGCAGCGCGATGACGCGCATAAAGCTGCGCGGTATCCTCACCGTTGACCAGGGTATTCAGTAGCTGCGCATTGATTTGATAACGCTCCAGACTATCCGGGGCAAACGGCTCGCTGTCCGGCAATTCGCTCTCTTCCATCCAGAAAGCCACGCCCAGCCGCTGCTGGAACCAGGCCCGTACCGGATGACGCCAGAAGCGCAGCAATTGCTCAAGCGAGAGCGTTTCCAGCGGCAGTGGCGGCAACCGTTGCACAAAGTCTGGCTGTGCCACGCCATTGCCGGTGGCAGCGGGCAACCATTCTGCGGCGAAGCTCTGGCCGTAAGCGTCAGGGCGGAAGTTCTCCGCTGCAAAGGGCATGCGGCTGTGGAGCTTCTGTAAATGCTCACGTACACGCTGCTCGCTGACGTCGGGTTCGCACGCTTCATCGCCTGGCAGACAAAAACTCTGACCAAGATAATCCACCAACTCCGTCACCAGCACGGAGGGATAACGCTCGGTGTTGTCCTGAATCGCGCGGCCGATATAGCTGATGTAGAGCTGATGCTGTGCCGAAATCAGGGCTTCAAGGAACAGATAGCGGTCATCATCACGGCGGCTGCGATCGCCTTTGCGTGCCTGCTGCTGCATCAGGTCAAAACCGAGCGGCGCCAGCGTGCGTGGATAGACGCCATCGTTCATCCCCAGCAAGCAGACGACTTTGAACGGAATCGAACGCATTGGCATCAGGGTACAGAAGTTTATCGGCCCGGCCAGGAAGCGCTGACTGATACGCTGCTGATCGAGGCGCGACCGCAACTCATCACGCAGTAAGGTGACGGGAATCGGTTGCTGATAATCAGCCTGCGTGCCCTGCTCAATAATCTGTTTCCACTGGGTTTCAACCAGCAGTAATGCTGCGTCGCTTTCGGCATCGCCGTTAAAGAAGTTCTCAATCAGCTCGCGGCACAGCGGCAGCCATTCTGGCAGCGTACGCTCACCGGCCAATCGGGTACGCCATGCTTCAAGACGAGAGAGTAATTCGGCCAGGTGTCCGGCCAGTTCGGCAATCAACCCACTGGATTCGTCGTAAGGCAGAATGCCCTGCCAGTCACCGTTGCGGCTTTCCAGCGCGTAACCCAGTAGCATGCGCTGCAGGCCGAAGCGCCAGGTATGTTGACCGGTGGCAGGCAGTGCCAATGCTTCGACGCTGGCATCATCCAGCCCCCAGCGAATACCGGATTCCATCACCCAACGGCGCAGCAGGCGCAAACCGCTTTCATCCACCGAGAAGCGCTGCGCCAGCGCAGGCACTTCGAGCAGTGCCAGCACTTCTTCGGAAGCAAAGCGGCTGTCTGGCAGCGCCAGCAAGCTTAATAAGGCCAGAATCGCCGGATGTGCCTGGCTGGCGCGGCGATCCGAGATGGCAAACGGCAGATAACGATCCGCAGGCGCACTGGCAAACGCCGCCTGAATGAAGGGCGCGTAGCTATCGATATCCGCCACCATCACGATGATGTCGCGCGGTTTGAGATCGGGGTCGGCCTCCATCAGCGCCAGCAGATGATCCTGTAACACTTCCACTTCACGCTGAGCGCTATGACACACCTGCAGCGTGATGGTGCGATCATCAGGGTCGAGCACCCGTTTTTTGTGGCTGTTACCCAGTTCATCGGCATGCAAACCGATCACGGCGTGGTCATCCAGGTTGAGCAGGTCAGCTTGCAGACTGTGTAGCAGGCTGTCCTGCGGCATCTCAACAAAGGCATCAATATCGTTAGCGGCGGATTCCATCTGACTGAGCAGAAACAGATTATCGCGCCCCAGTTTGCCCCACGAGGCCAATAACGGATTGGTGAGTTGCTGCTCGCCGAGTTCATTGAACAGCGTCGGCGCTGATTCAGGATCGCGGAACAGCGGCTGTGCCTCTTCAGACTGCATGCGGCGACGTTTGCGGCTCTGCAATTTGGCGAGGAAAGCGTAATCCTGAATATCGCCCCAGTAGTGGCGGCAGGGGTTGGTGAACAGCAGGTGAATATCGATATGGCGGCCAAGCGCTTCCAGCGCCTGCAAATACACCGGCGGCAGCGCGGAGATACCACAAATAAACACGCGCTGCGGCAATCCCGCCGGTGGAGTTTCGGCCTGCTCCAGCGCGTGGATAAAGCGCGCATACAGGTTGGCACGGTGCCACATCGGCTGGCCCAATTGTTCAGTGAACGCCACCAGATCGCGCCACAGCGGTGCCTGCCACTGTTGGGCATCGCTCAAGCCGTCGATGAGTTCTCCGCGCTCCCAACTGTTGAGCCAGTCAGATCGATACACCAGATACTGATCAAACAGATCGGCCACGCGGGCGCTGAGCTGATAAAGCTTGCGCTTGTCATCGTCATCATTGAGGTAGTGACGCAACGGCTGAAAGGCCTCCTGCTCCAGCAAGGTGGGCAAGCGATGCATCAATTTCCAGCTCATGCTGGCTTTAGTGAAAGCGCTCTCCTCTGGAATGCCGGGCAGCACTTTGACAAACATGTTCCAGATAAAGGTCGCAGGGAGAGGAAAGTCGATATTCGCTGCAATACCAAAACTGTTTGCCAGTTCCATCTGCAGCCACTGCGCCATGCCGGGGCTTTGCACCAGCACCTGTTCGGCCGCGAACGCATCGTTCAGCGGCTGGTTTTCAATCAGAATACCTGCCAGATTTTTCAACAGATCAAGCTGATTGGAGTGGTAAACCCGGAACATAAATCTCCTTGAGAGGGAAAACAGCGCAGCCTGGTCACTCTACCCTGTATCGCTAACGATGCCTATCGCCGAGGTCACCTTAGTGACAATTGAGCTGAGCCAGGCTGGCACTGCGCTGTTGCGAGCCCGTCACCGTGATGCGCTCCAGCACGCATCCTATGCCCACACTCTGCTGCTGACGATCGATCTGCCAGCCCGCCACCTCACGCCCCAGCAAGGCTTGTTCGGCAACCTGCCACGCCTGGCGCTGCTGCCACTGCTGACTAAACCCTAAGGCCAGCGCGCGATGGTATTGCATCAGCGTACTAATGGTCATCGCCAGCAGCAGCATCGCCACCAGCGTTTCTGCCAGGCTAAAGCCCTGCTGATCCTTCCTGCGGCTGGCAGTGCTCAGGTTTAGACAATGGACAGTAGTCAATCCAGCCGTGCGCCTGGGGATGCAGCCGTTGGTTGCGTGGCGAGACCCATTGCCAGAGGCGGAGTTCACTCTTTTCATCCTGACCCGATAACAGCGCATTGCCCTCCTCCATCTGCAATAAGCAGCTTAACCACTGGTGTACGGGCTGTTGCTGACATTGCCAGCCGGACGCCTCTGGCCAACTCTGCATCAGTCCCCATTGCAGCGCAGCCTGTGCCTGCGCAAAATCTTTATGGTGCTTCTGTGTATCGGCCACCAGCACCATACCCTGTGACAACTGCGTGCGTGTGGCATGCAGCGTCAGGCTGCCGAGCAGTAACAGCATCAGCACCATGCCCAGCGTGCTGTTGCCGTGCTGGTTCATAAGTTTCGTCCTTCAATCCAGTGCTCCACCTGCAGGCTTTGTGTACCCGATCGCCCCGTCAGATGGAGCATTAATCGGGTGCCTTGCCGCACCACGCTAAAATGTTCGATGGTGAGGAAAGCGGGATCGGTTAGGCGTTCCCAACCGTTGCCGTTGCAGCTATCCACCGCGCGCTGCATTTCCAGCTGCCCGCTGCGCAACCGATAGCCGTAAAAGTCGCTGTCACTGCTGCCCACATCTTCCCAGCGCCCATTGCTGTTTTCATCCCAGCGCAGCAGCACACAGCTGCCACTCGCAGCCAAAGTCAGTGCGGGGCCAGTACATTGCCCACGACAGTATCCCGCGCGCTGTAACGCTTTTTGCAGCGTATGAGAAAGCTGCTGTAGCTCCTGTTGCAATTGCACGCGCTGCTGCAGGCGCAGATTTTGCTCCAGCAGTAGCGGCAAAAATCGCCCCACGCTGACCATCAATATCGCGCCTACTGCCAGAGCAATCAGCATTTCCAGCAGGCTGAAACCGGCCTCCGCTACTCGCACCCTTTTTCTCCGGTCTGGCAGGCGCGAATACGTGCTCGCGCAGAGATAATCACCCGCCAGCGACCGGCCGCATTTTCAATCTCAATGCTGCCAGGGCGCGCCACGTCACGCCGTCCAAAGAAACCCGGCTCGCCGATGATGGCACTGAAGCGTACCCCGGCATGCGGCGGTGCTAGCCACCAGCGTGAAGGCAGTTCACAGCCCCCTGCCGGTTTTACGCCTACGCCCAAACAGCTGCGCTCGCCGGGAATCAGCCACAAATTGAGATCGCTGTTATGCCAGTTAGCATGGGCGCGCAGCCGTAACAGAAAACCCTGCAGCTGCTGCACGCTATCGCGCAGTTGTTGATGCTGTTGCCAGCGCTGCCAACTGTGAAGAGCACCGAGGCTGAGTATTCCCGCGATGACCATCACCAGTAGCAGCTCCGGTAGGGTGAAACCGAGGTTTGCGTGTTTGTTCATGGCAGCCAATGTGCGCTTCAATCGAACAGGCAACAAGGCATCAAGCGGCAGGATGGAAAGCGTCGCGCAGGCTGTTTTCGCGCGGTACAGGCAGAGACAAATTTTTGCGAGGAGGATACAGATAACAGAGATAAAAAAGCCCCGCACAGTGGCAGGGCTTCAGCGTGATGACGCGTGCGTTTACACCGCAACCGGCGCTTTAATGGCCGGATGCGGGTCGTAACCCTCAATCTCAAAATCTTCAAAGTTGTAATCGAAGATAGAAGCAGGTTTACGTTTGATCACCAGTTTCGGCAGCGGGCGTGGCTCGCGCGTCAGCTGCAGCTGTGCCTGCTCCAGATGATTGCTGTACAGATGGGTATCGCCACCGGTCCAGACAAAATCACCCACTTCCAGATCGCACTGCTGCGCCATCATATGCACCAGCAGCGCATAGCTGGCGATATTGAACGGCAGACCAAGGAAGATATCGCATGAGCGCTGATAGAGCTGGCAAGAGAGCTTGCCGTTTGCCACGTAGAACTGGAAGAAGGCATGACAGGGTGCCAGCGCCATCTGATCCAGCTCGCCCACGTTCCATGCCGATACGATGATGCGGCGTGAATCGGGATCGCGCTTCAACTGCTCAATCACTTTGCTAATCTGGTCGATCTCTTCGCCTGACGCACTACCCCAGCTGCGCCACTGCTTACCGTAGACCGGACCTAAATCGCCGTTCTCATCCGCCCACTCATCCCAAATCGTCACCTTGTTATCTTTCAGGTAGCTGATGTTGGTTTCACCTTTCAGGAACCACAGCAGCTCATGAATGATCGAACGCAGGTGTACTTTCTTGGTGGTGACCAGCGGAAAACCGTCCTGTAAATTGAAACGCATCTGGTGGCCGAAAATTGACAGGGTGCCCGTACCGGTACGGTCGGCTTTCTCTGCGCCTTCATTCAGCACATGTTGCATTAAATCCAGATACTGTTTCATTTTACCTCACGAGTTTGTTGCTGCGGACGACGACGGAACGCCCAGATCATCATAATCACACCGGCCAGAATCATTGGGATCGAGAGAATCTGCCCCATGCTGATGCCGCCTTCAAACAGGCCAAGTTGGGCATCCGGCTGACGGAAGAACTCGACGATGATGCGGAAAGCGCCATAGCCAATCAGGAACAGGCCAGAGACACTGCCCATCGGGCGCGGCTTGCGAATAAACAGGTTGAGGATGATGAACAGCACGATACCTTCGAGGAACAGCTCATACAGCTGTGAAGGATGGCGCGGCAATACACCGTAAGTGCTCAGCAGTTGCTGATACTGCGGGTTGTTGGCCGCCAGCGCGATATCTTCACTGCGCGAACCCGGGAACAGCATCGCAAATTTGAAATTGGGATCGACACGGCCCCACAGCTCGCCGTTGATGAAGTTACCGAGACGACCGGCACCCAAACCAAACGGAATCAATGGTGCAATGAAATCAGATACCTGGAAGAAAGTGCGTTTAGTACGACGCGCAAACACCAGCATCACCACGATCACCCCAATCAAGCCACCGTGGAACGACATACCGCCATCCCAGACTTTGAACAGATAGAGTGGATTATCGAGGAACAGCGGCAGGTTATAGAACAGCACGTAGCCGATACGGCCACCGAGGAACACGCCGAGGAAGCCCGCATACAGCAGGTTTTCCACTTCTTCTTTTTTCCAGCCGCTGCCGGGTTTGTTGGCTCGGCGCACCGCCAGCCACATAGCAAATACAAAGCCCACCAGATACATCAAACCGTACCAGTGAAGCGAAATCGGTCCGATGGAGAAAATTACCGGATCGAATTGGGGAAACGAAATGTAGCCGTTAGTCATCTTTCACCATCGTTTTTTCTGCCCTGAAACGGGTCTGGCTAAGGGGTCATACCATAAAAGGCTGCGCATGATAGCACAGCCGCTTTTCACAATTGCCGTGGAAATGTAAACGCCGTTAACGGCCGCCGCGAATCAAACCGCCCAGGCCACGTCGTTCCATAAACGCGGACACCAGATGGCGCACTTCTGAAGCGGTATGGGCCGCCACGCCATTTTCACTGAGCTTCTGCGTTTCCTCGTGATCGAGGTGACGCAACAGATACTTCACGCGCGGAATGTTTTTACCGTTCATGCTGAGGTGGTGATAACCCATGCCCACCAGCAGCGCCACGCACATCGGATCGCCAGCCATTTCACCACACAGGCAGAGTTCCAGTTTGGCCTGACGGGCTTCGTGGGCAATGCTCTGCAGCGCGCGCAGCATCGCCGGATGCAGCGGATCGTAAAGGTTCGCCACACGCGTGTTATTACGGTCTACCGCCAGCAAATACTGTGTCAGATCGTTGGTGCCCACCGAAATAAAGTCCACACGATCCGCCAGATGCGGGATCATAAACAGCATGGACGGCACTTCGATCATCACGCCAATACGCGGTTTCGGGATCACATAGCCCAGCATCTCTTCCACTTCACGACCGGCGCGATCGATCAGGCGACGTGCATCGTCGATCTCATCGATATGGCTGATCATCGGCAGCAGAATGCTGAGATTGCCGGAGGCCACGTTGGCACGCAGCATGGCACGTACCTGCACCAGGAAAATTTCTGGCTGATCGAGCGTCAGACGAATGCCGCGCCAGCCGAGGCAAGGATTTTCTTCACTGATCGGCATGTAAGGCAGCTGTTTATCGGCGCCGACATCCAGCGTACGCAACGTCACCGGCTTATCGTAGAACAGTTGCAGCATGCCTTGATATTGCGCGACCTGCTCCTCTTCCGACGGGAATCCGTTGTGCAGCATAAATGGAATTTCTGTGCGGTACAGGCCGATGCCATCCACCCAGTTATCCAGCTTCTGCTCATGCTCAGGGCTCAGGCCCGCGTTCAGCATCACCTGCACCCGTTCGCCGCTTTTCAGCTCGCCGGGCTGCTCCACCACACCTTCAGCCATTTTGCTCAGCGCATTTTCTTCGCTGATCAAACGCTGATACTCCTGCACCAGCACGGGTTCAGGATCGATTAACAACTCGCCGCGGTAGCCATCGACAATCAGCAGGCGTTTGTTGAGCTGCGCAGGGATGATATCCGCACCCATGACGGTGGGAATGCCCATCGCGCGCGTCAGAATAGCCGCGTGGGAATTGGCCGCACCGTCGCGTACCACCACACCGGCTAAACGCTCCGGTGGCAGCTCTGCCAGCGTGGTCGCGGTGAGTTCATCCGCCACCAGCACGAAGCGTTCAGGCCAGGCATTGGTGCCGACCAGCGTATCGTCGAGATGGAATAGCAGACGTTGTCCGAGCACGCGCAAATCGCCCGCACGCTCGCGTAAATATTGATCCTGCAGGCTGGCAAACTGTTCGGCGAACTTCTCGATCACCGTTTTCACCGCCCACTCGGCAACCGATCCGCGATCGATCTCAGCAAAGAGATCTTTTTTCAAACGGGCATCGGTTAACAGATGCGAGTAAAGATCGAAGATCGCCGCACTCTCTTTCTGTACGCTGGCGGTAAAGCGCTTGCTGAAGCGGCGGAATTCATTGCCTGCCTCACCCATCGCCAGCACCAGACGCTCGCGTTCACGCTGCACATCCAGCGTTGAGGCCGCCGAGACCTGATCCAGCAAGGGCTGAGTTTCATCAACCCAACCGGGCGCGACCGCCACGCCAGGCGCCGCCGCGATGGCTTTCACCCGCGTCTGACGGAACTGACCAAACAGTTGGCCGAGCTGTGATTGCGATAACAAGCCCGCCATCTGCGTGGCCAGCGTCACCAGGAAAGATTCTTCGCTTTCGTCGAACTGACGATGTTCGCGCTGCTGAACCACCAGCACGCCAAGCAGTTGGCGACGGCTGATGATCGGCACGCCAAGGAAAGAGCGATAACGCTCTTCTTTAACAGAAGGAATGTATTTGAAGCTGGGATGGCTTTGCGCATCGGCAAGGTTGATCGGCTCGGCTAAACGTCCGACGAGCCCGACAATACCTTCATCAAACGCCAGCGTGACAGTGCGACCGCGCGGCTTTTTCAGCCCGCGCGTCGCCATCAGGTAGTAGCAACGACGATCGTGATCTGCGAGATAAACCGAGCAGACCTCGGTTTCCATCGCAAGGCAAATTTCGTTTACCAGAATGTCGAGTGCTTCATTCAGACGCGGAGCACTCGCCACTTTCTCTACTATTTCGCGCAACTGAGTGAGCATAAAGGGCGTGGCCTATCCTCTTTTACGTCGATGAGCGGCATTGTTATTACGCTGCCCCGCACTCTCCTGCATAGACATCACCACGCCAGCGAATTCTTTCATCACGCGGCGATAGACATCGCGCTTAAAAGAGACGACCTGACGCACCGGATACCAAAAGCTGACCCAGCGCCAACCATCAAACTCCGGCGTGCTGCTGTGTTGCACATTGATCTCCGCGTCACTACACATCAACTGCAGAAGAAACCACTTTTGTTTCTGGCCGATACACACCGGCTTTGTGTCCCAACGCACCAAACGTTTTGGCAACTTGTAACGTAACCAGTTACGGGTTGAAGCAAGTATTCGAACATCTTTGCGGTGTAAACCCACTTCTTCGAACAGTTCGCGATACATCGCCTGTTCAGCGGTTTCACCCGGATTGATGCCTCCCTGAGGAAATTGCCAGGAGTGCTGTCCAAAGCGCCTGGCCCATAACACTTGTCCTTGCCTGTTACAGATTACGATACCAACATTCGGGCGGTAGCCATCATCATCGATCACTGGACTACCTCAAAGCTAAATTTGAATAGCCTGATTGTTTCACACTCCTTACAGGCGGTAAACCACTGGATATCCGGGGCGATAGCCGAATAAAAACAGGATAACTCACAGAGTTTAGCCAAGTTATAAACAGCGGAGCGGTTTTCAGGGCGATCTTATTCACCTTTTCTGTGGATAGCTTTGTGCAGAACACGGGAATGAGTTGAATAACCACTTCGGAAAATTCTCATAAGGCAGACTAAGAATAGCACTAAAAACACCATTAATCATAGTGATAGGAAAAAATGACAGTGTTGTTTCAACGCGGAGCACTTTCTAATTATCCTCAGGTTCCATTCGCTGCTCAAAGATCCACCACCGTCGCTTTTATCCACAGATAATGCCCTAAACCTGGTCAAAGAAAGGAAAAAAAGCGTTCAAATCGCTAAAGTCAAGGCTGTAAATCGAAACAGGGGTGCTCTGCGAGGGGGGTTATCCCACCATTCTGTGGATAAGTAGTCTGGAGATCCTGTTCATTGTCGATAACAAACTGGGATAACCTTGCCATAGCATCCACACCCGTCCGGCAATGCAAATAAAAAAGCACGCTTAATCATGCTATTATCACGGTTATTCACGCTGCGCGCATGTGGAAAACTCGTCCCCGCCAGCGCTGTACATCCTTTAACCAATATGAGTTTTGCCATGAATTCCCCCGTTTTATTGCCGCCGCCACCACAAGATGAAGCGGAATTACTGCAACGTGCACAACAGCTGGCAGGCCAGACGTTTGCCGCACTGGCAGCTCAGCTGGGTTTGCCGGTGCCAGCCGATTTGCGGAGGGATAAGGGCTGGGTTGGCATGCTGATTGAGCTGCACCTTGGTGCCAGCGCGGGCAGCAAAGCGGAGCAGGATTTCGCCCATCTCGGTATCGAACTCAAGACCATCCCCGTGGATGCGCAGGGCAAACCGTTGGAAACCACCTTTGTCTGCGTTGCGCCTCTGACCGGCAACAGCGGCGTAACCTGGGAGACCAGCCATGTGCGCCACAAGCTGGCTCGCGTTTTGTGGATCCCGATTGAGGGTGACCGTGCTTTGCCCCTCGCGGATCGTCGAGTGGGATCGCCGCTGTTATGGCAACCGAGCGAAGAAGAAGATCAGCAGTTGCGTGAAGACTGGGAAGAGTTGATGGATATGATCGTGCTGGGCCAGGTGGAGCGCATTACCGCCCGTCACGGCGCCTGGCTGCAGATCCGCCCGAAAGCGGCCAACAGCAAAGCGCTGACGGAAGCCATCGGTGAGCATGGAGAGCCTATAATGACGCTACCGCGCGGTTTTTATCTCAAGAAAAGCTTCACCGGACCGCTGCTGGCACGCCATTTTCTACTGTAAATGACTCGACTCCTTACACGACTGGTTCGGTTCCCCTGATGGGGCCTTTTTTTGGTGCAGCAAGGCGGCAAGTACGCGAATCCCCGGGAGCATACATAAGTGGGTGACTGGGGTGAACGTGAGCAGCCAAGGCAGCTGCAAGCCGAAACAGGACGTGTATAATCGCCGTTTAATTTTCGTTTAGGATTGAATGATTCATGTTTGACTGGATTGCTGATCCCAATGCCTGGCTGGCACTGGGAACATTGACCATTCTGGAAGTGGTTTTGGGTATCGACAACATTATCTTCCTGTCGCTGGTTGTCGCTAAGTTGCCGAAACACCAGCAAAACAAAGCTCGCCGCCTCGGTTTAATGGGTGCCATGCTGATGCGACTGGGTCTGCTGGCGTCCATTGCCTGGGTAGTCCGTCTCACCAATCCGCTGTTTACCCTGATGGATCACAGCTTCTCTGCGCGCGACCTGATCCTGCTGTTTGGTGGTCTGTTCCTGCTGTGGAAATCCAGCATGGAGATTCATGAAACCATCGAAGGCGCCGAAGGTGAGCACAAAACCAACGTCCACTCCTTCTTCGGCGCGATCGTTCAGATCATGTTGCTGGACATTATTTTCAGCCTCGATTCGGTGATCACCGCTGTCGGCTTGTCCGATCATCTGTTCATCATGATGGCTGCCGTGGTCATTGCCGTGCTGATGATGATGTTTGCCGCACGCGCCATTGGTGAATTTGTTGAGCGCCATCCATCGGTGAAAATGCTGGCGCTGGCGTTCCTGATTCTGGTCGGCTTTACCCTGATTCTGGAGAGTTTCGGCATCCATGTACCAAAAGGTTACATTTATTTTGCCATGTTCTTCTCCATGGCCGTGGAGTGCCTGAACCTCATGCGCAGCAAGAAAAGCGCGGCTTAACGATGTCAAGGGTGAGCGCATCTCGCCCTTTAATTTTAGGAATGATGCGATTACGTCAGCCAGCGAAAGCATTTATTACTACACTTTTGCAGTTGAAGTAGGTTGAGGGAGATAAGAATGAAAGGGTTGGTGAGTGTCGTGGGTATTATGCTGGTCGCGCTGACATTGAGTGGTTGCAGCAGTGATTACGTGATGGCGACCAAAGATGGCCGTATGATTAAAACTGATGGCAAACCGTCCATCGATAAAGAGACAGGTTTGGTGCAGTACACTGACGATCAAGGTCATGTGATGCAGATCAATGGTGACGAGGTCTCCACCATCATTGAGCGTTAAGTGCCAAATTCGATTGCCTGCACGATTTTTTCCCCAGTGCAGGCGATTTCCCGAACTTTCCCCCCTTCCTTCCGCGCCGCTTCACAGGATATAGTCCCAGAGGACACAACATTCCCTTTCATAATGAAAAAAGGAAGCCGGCAATGCATTATCACCGCATCCCCCACAGTACGCTGGAAGTCAGCCAACTTGGGTTAGGAACCATGACGTTTGGTGAGCAAAACAGCGAAGCCGACGCCCACGCGCAACTCGATTACGCGATTAGCAGTGGCATCAACCTGATTGATACCGCTGAAATGTATCCGGTGCCGCCACGCCCGGAAACCCAGGGATTAACCGAACAGTACATTGGCAGCTGGCTGAAGAAGCGCGGCAGCCGTGACAAGATCATTCTGGCCAGCAAAATTGCCGGTCCGGTGCGCGGCGCAGATGCGTCGATTCGCCCTAACCAGGCGCTGGATCGCAAAAACATTCGTGAAGCGCTGGATGCCAGCCTGAAACGTCTAAACACCGACTATCTCGACCTCTATCAGCTGCACTGGCCGCAGCGCCAGACCAACTACTTTGGCAAGCTGGGCTATCAGTACAGCGAAACCACTGCCAACGTGACGCTGCTGGAAACGCTGGAAGCCCTGAATGAGCAGGTGCGCGCAGGTAAGATTCGCTACATCGGCGTGTCTAACGAAACCGCATGGGGCGTGATGCGCTATCTGCAGCTGGCTGAGAAGCACGAGTTGCCGCGTATTGTGACCATTCAGAACCCGTACAGCCTGCTGAACCGCAG
Source organism: Pantoea sp. ME81 (assembly GCF_903970985.1). NCBI lineage: Bacteria > Pseudomonadati > Pseudomonadota > Gammaproteobacteria > Enterobacterales > Erwiniaceae > Pantoea > Pantoea sp. ME81. The sequence continues at coordinate 16,753 of NZ_CAJCKS010000060.1, forward strand.
CTTTGAAGTCGGCCTGGCGGAAATCAGCCAGCATGAAGGGGTTGAACTGCTGGCCTATTCAAGCCTGGCGTTTGGTACTTTGAGCGGCAAATATCTGAATGGTGCGAAACCCGCCGGTGCGCGTAATACGCTGTTCAGCCGCTTCACCCGCTACAGCGGTGAGCAGTCGAATCAGGCGATTGCCGCTTATGTTGGTCTGGCGAAGAAGCACAATCTGGATCCGTCACAGATGGCACTGGCTTACGTCCGTCAGCAGCCATTTGTCGCCAGTACCCTGCTGGGCGCGACGACGCTGGAACAGCTGAAGATTAACGTGGAGAGTTTCAACCTGACGCTGAATGCCGATGTGTTAGAGGAACTGGAAGCGATTCATCGTCAGTATACTTACCCGGCACCCTAACGGGATGTCATCGTTGCGGCGCAACGGTTTGCGTCGCAACGACCTGCAGCATTGATGGCCTGGTGGCTAAGACTTTGGCCCGATGTGCCTGGATGCACACCCTACAGGCGTATGACGCGGTTTTTTGATTGTGTGCACCCGAATGCGCGCATTTCGGATCTATGGTCGCCATTGCTGGCGACCTGGTTTTTCAACGCACCGCCTTAACGGCGCGATTTCCACCACAGCAACGCAATCGCCACAGCAAAAATCCCACCGAACCCGATACCGGTTGCCACTGCAGGTGCACCCAACTTAACAGCGATGGTGTACAGCGCCAGCATCACCAACATCGCGATGTTTTCACCGAAGTTCTGCACGGCAATCGCATTACCCGCGCCCACCGACTCTTTGCCGCGCTCCTGCAACAGCGCATTAAGCGGCACCACGAAGAAGCCACCGAGCGCACCCAACACCATCAGTACCAGATAGGCATTCAGCAAGCTGGTTTGCAGTGAGAACACCACCACCATCACGCCGATTAATATCCCGGCGGGCATGCAGCGGCGCACGGTTTGCAGCGTCACCAGTTTCGCCGCCGCGGCAGCGCCAATCACAATCCCGATCGCCACCATGGCATTTAACGTGGTGGGCGTTTTATTGTCGGTGATACCGAGCGCCACGGGCACCCACAGCACCAGCAGGAAACGCAGCGTCACGCCTGCGCCCCAGAACATGCTGGTGCCGAGCAGGGAAAAACGCGTCTCGCCGTTACGCCACAACAGCAAAGCGGAATCTTTGAAACTGCGGAACATGGCACCAAACTGCCAGCTCTGACCCGGTCGTGCCGCCAACAGCTTAGGAATAAAGATATTCGCCACCACTGCCAACGCGTAAGTGAGTGCACACACAATCAGTGCGGCCAGTAGATTCAAGTCCGCCAGAATACCGCCCGCCACTGAACCCAACAGGATGGCAGCAATGGTAGAGGACTCCATCAGACCGTTGGCCTTCACCAGTCGTTCACCGCTAGTGATCTCGGTGAGGATGCCGTACTTAGCAGGCGAGTAGGATGCCGCACCAATACCCACCAGCGTGTAGCCGAGGAACGGGTTGAACCCGAAGCAGATAATCAGCGCGCCCAGCAGCTTGAGGCTGTTGGCGAACATCATCACCCGGCCTTTGGCAAAGCTGTCAGCCATCTGCCCGACAAACGGCGCCAGAAGAATGTAAGTGGCCACAAACATCATCTGCAGAATCGGCTGGCTCCAGTCGGGATAGAGCTGACTTTTCAGCACCGCCAGCGTGGCAAACAGCAGCGCGTTATCGCCAAACGCGGAGAAAAACTGCGCCACAATCACCGCCATCATATTGCGTGACAGTAACGGTGAATCGGGGTTAACCGCCTGACTCATGCTTGATCCTCTTCGGCCAGCTGTTTCAGGCTGACGTAGTCTGGTTTACCGCTACCCAGCAGCGGCAGCTGTTTCATAAAGCGAATGTCACGCGGCACAGCCAGTTCTGGCGCACCGATATCGCGGGCGGCTTTAAGCAGTTGCTCACGCCCCAGTTCGCTGTCAGTAGTGAACAACACTAAGGCTTCACCGCGATGACCGTCAGGGCGCAGTGACGCGGCATGCTGCTTCTCGCCCGAGGCTTTCAAAGCGATCTGTTCGACGCTTTCCAGTGACACCATCTCACCGGCAATTTTGGCGAAGCGTTTGGCACGGCCCTGAATCTGACAGAAGCCACCTTCATCGAAGCTAACAATGTCGCCAGTATCGTACCAACCGGCTTCCATCTCGCCTTCACCGTTATCGGCTACTGGCTTCTCCAGCACGCCAGGATTCTCGACGCGCAGATAACCGTTCATGATGTTCGGACCACGCAGTTGCAGACGACCGCCCTGCTCAATACCCGGCACGGAGATCAAACGTGAATCCATGCCGGGCAGAATACGACCCACGGTGTGAGGTTTCGCCGCCATCGGCACGTTGATTGCCACCACTGGTGCACACTCGGTGACGCCGTAGCCTTCAAGAATACGAATGCCGTACTTCTCGGCGTAGATTTGGCGCGTGCCTTCCTGCAACTTCTCTGCACCCGCTACCACATAGCGCAGGCGTGCAAAATCATACGGATTGGCAAAGCGCGCATAGTTGCCGAGGAAAGTCGACGTCCCAAACAGCACGGTGCAGTTACGGTCATACACCAGTTCGGGCACGATGCGGTAATGCAGCGGGCTCGGATAGAGGAACACCTGCGCGCCGGTCAGCAGCGGCGTAAACAGGCCGACCGTAAGGCCGAAAGCGTGGAATAGCGGCAGCGCCGACATAAAGCGATCGCGCGGGGTGAAATCCGCCACGGTGCGAATCTGTTCAACGTTAGCCAGCAGGCTTTTGTGCGAGTGCACCACGCCTTTGGGATTGCCTTCCGAACCCGAAGTGAACAGCACCATCGCGGCATCTTCCGGCTGCTGCCTGACCTGTGCGCGACGCGGCATCAGCAAGTGAGCCAGAATCCACAACTTGTCTTTCAGCGTGACGGTATCTTTCAGGTCTTCGAGGTAGATCCACTGGACTTCCGTTAAGCCCTGCGGCAGGTGCTCCAGGTTGCCTTTCTCAAGGAACTGGCGCGAGGTGAACACGGTTTTGACCTGTGAAGCGGTGAGCGCTGCACGCATGCCGTTGACGCCCGCGGTGTAGTTGAGCATCGCCGGAATACGCCCGCGCAGTGACGCCCCGAGGATAGCCGCCGCCGTGACGGTGGCATTGGGCAGCAGCAGACCAACGTATTCCCCCTGCTGGCTGTAACGCTCAAGAATTCGACCGACGCCGAGCGATTTTTTCAGCAGCCCGGTGTAGCTGTCCGGCTTGAAGTTGATGTCTTCGATGCAAGGTTTAGTCAGGCCATAACGCTGGCGTGCATTGAGAAAGGCTTCAAAGAGCGTTTCCCGTGGACGCACCGCCATACGCGCTTCCATCATCACATGATGTAAGTGCTCACCCGCCAATACGCGACGATCGCGTGCGCGTTTGGCTTCCGGCATCGGGATGACGGTAGCAGGCAATACGCTCAGGGTAATACGTGGGAACAGGCGACGTTTAAATACGCCCGCCAGACGACCAAACGGCGTGTACTCCGCGCCTTCAATGCGCATGGGCAACACGGTCGCACCCGATTTCGCCGCGACAAAGCCCGCCCCGCTGTAGATCTTCATCAGCGATCCGGTCACGGTGATACGGCCTTCCGGGAAGATCACCACCGGACGACCTTCATTGATCATGCGCACCAGATGTTTGATCGACATCGGTTTAGTGGGATCGAGTGGCACGAAGTCGATAATCGGCTTCAGGAGCCGCATAAACCATTGATCGCTGATCGAGGAGTAGACGGCGAACACCGGTTTAATCGGCAAAAACAGCGCCACCAAAATGCCATCAAGGAATGACATGTGGTTAGGGGTGATCAGCACTTTTTCTTTGTGCAGTGCGGTGAGATCGCCACGCAGTTCCACCCGCCATAACAGGCGAAACAGGAAACGCAGAACAGTGAAAAGCATGCCAGCTCCTTAGCAGCGGTAAAATATGGCGCTTACCTTGCAATATCTGACGATTTTCGACAAGTGCTGCGGTGATTTATGGTGAGGAATTGAGGTGGGTGTGGTGTGTAGCCGGTAAAAATGTGCCGTTGGGGTGCTGTTTATTGTGAAATGCTGCTCAGTGCTAATGCAGACTGAGGGCGCTTTAGCATCAGTGGGTGTTGTTGAAAATAAGACTAATTAGTATCGATGCGTTTTGCCAAAGAGGGAACAGGCTGCACATTGGCTCATATCTGTTAGGAAAGAAGGCAAGCGGAGCGTGTATATTTTCGGTGTTTCGTTCAAAAAAGCACAATGGCTCAAGGCCAAAGCCCCTCTGCGGCGGTCGGGCTATCCGCAGCGCTGAGGCTTTTACGTTGGGCCAGGAGCCAGTCGCATGGATGCGACTGGCAGTTCGGGTTGGCCAGGACGGCCTTACCCGAACGGTCCGTAGGCACGGCGTGGAAGCCGAAGGCACCGCGTCAGCGGCGCGAGGACGGCCCGGCCGCCGCAGAGGGGCTATGGCCCATCCGCGCACCAAAGCAGTCCATTGAACAGAGACGCTATAGCCCACCACTCCGCACCCAAAAAAGCCCACAACAGAATCAACAGCCTCAAACTCAGCTGTTCTAAACTGCCAGACAACCTTCATCTATGCTGCTAAAACTCATCCCTGCCAGAACGAATAACACTTATCCCTGCCAACCCCCGCCCAGCGCGGCGATCAACTCAACGCTGCTCACCCACTGGGTGCTCTGCAGTGACAGTAAGCTCTGCTGCTCGCTCAGACTGCTGTTTTCCGTGGTGGCCACATCAAGGTAATCAATCATCCCGGCATCATACTGATTGCGCGTTACGCGTGCTGACTCCTGCGCAGCGCTGGTCGCCAGCTGCTGTGAAGCTATCTCACCCTTCAGCGTATTCAGCTGCACCAGATAATCTTCCACTTCCCCCATCGCCGTCAGCACCGACTGGCGATAATCCGCCACGCTGGCGTCATAGGCGGCGCGGGCCTGCTCCACTTTGGCTGAGGTGGCACCGAAGTCCAGCAGCGTGCCGCTTAACTCCGGCCCTAATGACCAGACGCGGTTTGGCAGCGAGAACAGACTGTTGATGGCCGATGAACTCACGCCGCCCGTGGCACTTAACGTCAGATCGGGATAGTAACCGGCAATCGCTACGCCCACCGCCGCATTGGCCGCTGCCACGTTACGCTCGGCATAAGCAATATCCGGACGACGCTGCAACAACGCAGAAGGCAGGCTGTTAGGGATGGCTGGCAGCGTGGCATCCAGCTTCGCCACTGGCAGCGAGAAATCAGCCGGTGCACGGCCCAGCAACAGCGCAATGGCGTGTTCCGACTGCGCGCGCTGCCACTGATAATCCTGTGCTGAGGCGCGCGCGCTCTCCAGCTGCATCTGCGCCTGTGCCAGCGTGGCGCGTGATTCGCTGCCCGCCGAGTACTTATTCTGAATCACCGTTAGATAGCGCTGATAGGCATCAATACTGCGCTGATACAGAGCAATTTTTTCGTCGAGGATGCGCAGCTGGAAGTAATCCTGCGCCAGCTCCGATTGGGCACTAAGGGTGATATTCGCCAGTTCGGCCTTACTCGCCTGCGCGCTGGCTTTGTTCTCTTCCAGCGTACGGCGCAGTTTGCCCCACAAATCCAGCTCCCAGCTGGCGCTGAGATCGGCGGCATGCGCGTTGCTGACGCTGCGCTGCCCGGTGGTGCTGGCGCGACTACCGCTGCGCGTGCTGCTGGCGTCGTAGCTTACCGACGGGAACAGTGCCGCGCGCGACTGCGAGGTCAGCGCCTGCGCTTCACGGTACTGCGCGGCATAGCTCGCCACGTTTTGGTTGGAGATGCTCACCTGACGCAACAGACTATCCAGCGTGGCATCGTGATACACCGACCACCAGTCGCCTTTGCTCTGCTCATCCTGCGGCGCGGCCTGCTGCCAGCCTTTGGCTTCTTTAAAGTGGGTCGGCATCGCCATGGTCGGGCGCTGATAATCCGGCCCCACCGCACAACCTGCCAGCAACAGTGCCGCTACCATCGGGGTAAATTTCAGAACATTTTTCATCGATCAGGATTCCGCATGACGCATCCGCTGCCACTGACGTTTGGTGGCACGGCTTAAACTATCGAGCCAGAGATAAACAACCGGCGTGGTAAACAGGGTTAACAACTGGCTCAGCGCCAAACCACCAGCAATCGCGATGCCGAGCGGGCTGCGTAAATCCGCATCGCCGCCGCTGCCTAATGCCAGCGGCAAAGCACCAAAGAAGGCTGCCAGCGTGGTCATCATGATCGGACGGAAACGCATCAGACAGGCCTGCGTGATCGCCTGCTTCGGCGACATGCCCTGCGTGCGCTCAGCATGGATTGCAAAGTCGATCATCATGATGGCGTTCTTCTTCACGATGCCGATTAGCAGAATGATGCCGATCAGGGCAATCACCGTCAGTTGGGTATTGGTGAGCAGCAACAGCAGCAGCGCGCCAACCCCCGCCGATGGCAGCGTCGAAAGAATGGTGATGGGATGGATGTAGCTCTCATACAGCACGCCCAGCACGATATACACCGCCGCCAGCGCGGCAATAATCAGCCACGGCATGGTGGCGGTCAGCTGCGCAAAGGCGGCTGCGGTACCGGCAAACCCGGCCTGAATGGTGGACGGTAAACCGAGCTGCGCCATCGCCTGCTTGATCAGTGCCTGTGCCTGCTCCAGTGACACACCATCGTTGAGGTTGAATGCTATGGTGCTGGTGGCTGACTGGCCCTGATGCGCCACCGACAGCGGCGCGTTACCGCCTTTGAAGCTGGCGAAAGCGGAGAGCGGCACACGTTCGCCGCTGTCGTTGATCACATACAGTTCTTTCAAAATCTCCGGATCGCGCGTGTAGCTGTCCTGCAACGACATCACCACGTGATACTGATTCAGCGTGTGATAGAGCGTCGCCACCTGGCGCTGGCTAAAGGCGTTATTCAGCATGGTATCCAGCATCTGCACATTCACGCCGAGGCGTTGCGCGCGGTCGCGATCGATATTGATCACCACTTCCTGGCCGCCAGTTTGCGCATCGGAGTCCACGCTGTTGAGCTGTGGGATCGCCGCCAGCGCGGCCTGCACTTTCGGCGTCCACTCGCGCAGCACATCCAGATCGTCCGCCTGCAAGCTGTATTGATAGGTGGCATTGGCACTGCGCCCACCGATATGCAGATCCTGTGCTGCCATCAGGAACATCTGCGCCCCGGCGATATGGCTGGTCTTCAGGCTCAGTCGATTGGCGACTTCGGTGGCCGTGGCATCGCGATCGCTAAAGTCTTTAAGACGCACAAAGAAGTTGGCGCTATTGCGCGAGCCAAACATGCCGCTGCCCATCGACGACATCACGCTGTCCACCGCCGGATCTGACTGGATGATTTTAGTGAACTCCAGCATCTTCGGCTTCATCGCCTGGAACGAGATGTTTTGATCGGCACGCAGTGCGCCCATCAGCAGGCCGGTATCCTGATTGGGGAAGAAGCCCTTCTGCACCACGGTGAACAGAAACAGGTTGAGCAACACCGTCAGCACCAGGCTGAACATGGTGATCTTCTGGTGCGCCATCACCCACGCCAGACCACGCGAATAGGCCGCCAGCAAAGCATTGAGCTGGTTTTCGATAAACTGATACAGCGGATGGGGGCGCTTGCTGACTTTCGGTTTTGGCTTCAGCAGCCGCGCGCATAGCATCGGCGTCAGGCTCAGCGAGACAAACATCGAGATCAACAGCGAGACGGTGAGCGTCACCGCAAACTCGCGGAACAGACGACCGACAATACTGCCCATCAGCAGGATCGGGATAAACACCGCCACCAGCGACATGGTCATCGACAGCACAGTGAAACTCACTTCCTGCGCGCCTTTTAGCGCCGCCCGCAGCGGACTCAAACCTTCTTCGATATGGCGCGTGATGTTTTCCAGCACCACGATGGCATCATCGACCACAAATCCGGTGGCGATGATCAGTGCCATCAGCGAAAGGTTATCGAGGCTGTAGCCCAGCAGATACATCACCGCACAGGTGCCAATCAACGACACCGGCAGTGCCAGCGCCGGGATCACCACCGCCTGCACGTTACGCAGGAACACAAACACCACCGCGATCACCAACAGCATGGCGATCAGCAGCGTCTCTTCGGTGTCGTACAAAGATTCACGCACCGTCGGGGAACGATCCACCACCACTTTCAACTGGGTATCCGCAGGCAGATCTTTTTCCAGCGCTGGCAACTGCGCTTTGATGGCATCAATGGTGTCGAGCATATTGGCACCGGCCTGGCGCTTAATGCCCACCATGACTGACGGCTGCGAATTGAGGAAACCGGCCTGATACTGATCTTCCACCGAATCGTAGACGGTGGCGACATCGTGCAGACGTACCGCTTTGCCGTCTTTATAGCTGACGATCAGATCCTGATACTGTGCCGCTTTATCTAACTGACCGTTGCTGTCCACCACCCATGATTGCTGGCTACCCTGCAGAATGCCCTTGGGTTTGTTGGTGGTGCTGTTGGCGATGGCTTCACGCACCGTGTCCAGCGAGATGCCGTATTGCGCCAGCTTGAGCGGTTGCAGATCGATACGCACGGCGGGCAAGGCGCTGCCCATTAGCGACACTTCGCCCACGCCCTTGACCTGCCCCATCGCCTGCTCGATTTTGCTCTCAGCGAGGTCGTAAAGTTCACCCGGCGTGCGCGTGGCGGAGGTCAACGCCAGCATCACAATCGGTGCATCGGACGGGTTAGCTTTGCGATAGGTCGGCAGTGATTCCATCGCGCTCGGCAGCAGACTGCGCGCGGCGTTGATCGCCGCCTGCACATCGCGCGCCGCGCCGTTGATGTCGCGGTCGAGATCAAACTGCAAAATCACGCTGGTGGAGCCCTGCGAACTGGTCGAAGTCATTTCGGTGACGCCCGCGATCTGCCCGAGCGAGCGCTCCAGCGGCGTCGCCACCGTGGCCGCCATGGTTTCCGGGCTGGCACCGGCTAAGCTGGCGCTGACCATGATGGTCGGGAAATCCACCTGCGGCAGCGGAGCCACTGGTAACAGCCGATAACCCAGCAAACCGAGCAGCATGATCGACAACGTTAATAGCAACGTGGTGACCGGGCGAAAGATAAAGAGTCTGGTGAGGTTCATTACTCGCTCCGCGCCTGCTGCTGTTTACGCTGCATATAGCGCTTGCCGCGCTGCGCAATGCCATCGAACCACAGGTAGATAACCGGCGTGGAGAACAGCGTCAGCACCTGGCTGACAATCAGGCCACCGACGATCACCAGACCGAGTGGTTGACGCAGCTCCGCACCCGAGCCCGAAGCCAGCATCAGCGGCAGTGCACCGAGCAATGCCGCCATGGTCGTCATCAGGATCGGACGGAAGCGCAGTAGACAGGCCTGATGAATCGCATCACGCGCGCTCATGCCCTGCTTGTTTTCGGCTTCCAGCGCGAAGTCGATCATCATAATCGCGTTCTTTTTCACGATGCCGATCAGCAGGATCACCCCGATCAGCGCAATCAAGCTGAACTCACTGCCCGCCAGCAGCAACGTCAACAGCGCACCCACCGCCGCCGACGGCAGCGTCGAGAGAATCGTCACCGGATGAATAAAGCTCTCATACAGAATGCCCAACACCACATACATGGTGATCAGTGCGGCCAGAATCAGCCACAGCGTGTTACCGGTCGCGCTCTGGAATGCCGAGGTTTCCCCCTGATAGCGCAGCGTAATGCTGGATGGCAGATCCAGCTGCTGCGTCACTTCGGCAATCGCCTTCTGCCCATCCTCCAGCGAATAACCGCTGTTGAGATTGAACGACACCATCACCGCCGGGAACTGATTCAGACGCATATGCATCAGTGAACCGGTGCGCTGGTGAATGGTGGCAATTGAGGTCAGTTTCACCATGCCCGTGGTGGTGGTGTCGCTGTCCGAGCTGGTGGTCGAACTGCTGCTTGAGCTGCTGGATGTCGTGCCCGAACTGCTGCTGGTTGAGGTACTGGAACTGCTGCTCACCGGCAGATAGACATCATCAAACGATGCCGGCGACTGCTGATACTGCGGCGCGACTTCCAGCACCACGCGATACTGATTTGCCTGGGTAAAGATGGTGGAAACCAGGCGCTGACCAAAACTGTTGTACAGTGCCGTATCCACATCCGAGGCGGTAATGCCGTAGCGCGCGGCTTTGTCGCGATTCAGTTCGACGTAGGCGACACGGCCCTGATCCTGCAGGTTACTCACCACGCCGTTAAATTCCGGGCGCTGCTGCAAAGCCGCCACCATTTTCGGCGTCCAGCTCACCAGGTTTTCACTGTCTGCGTCATCCAGCGTGAACTGATACTGGCTCGGCGTGACCTGATCGTTGACCGTCAAATCCTGCGCCGGTTGCAGATAGAGCTGAATGCCCGCCACCTGCTCCGCCGCCTGCTGCAGCTGCTTGATCACCACATCGGCTTTGTCATCGCGCTCATCAAACGACTTCAGGTTGATTTGGATACGGCCACTGTTGAGGCTGGTGTTACTGCCGTCGATACCGATGGTGGAAGAGAGGCTGTCCACCGACGGGTTCTGCAGAATCACTTTTGCCAGCGCCTGCTGACGCTTCGACATCTCGCTAAATGACACATCCTGCGACGCCACGGTGACACCCTGAATCAGTCCGGTATCCTGCGTCGGGAAGAAACCTTTCGGGATGGCGATATACAGCAGCGCCGTCAGCGCAAAGGTTGCCAGCGCCACCAGTAACGTCAGTTTCTGATGATTCAGCACCACCGTCAGCAAGCGGTCGTAACCGTGCACCAACTTATCGAATATTTGTCCGCCCTTACGCGAGAAGCGCGACTGCTTCTCTTCCGGGATATGCTGCAACAGGTAAGCGCACAGCATTGGCGTCAGCGTCAGTGACACCACCATCGACACCAGAATCGACACCGCCAGCGTAATGGCGAACTCGCGGAACAAGCGCCCTACCACATCGCCCATAAACAGCAGCGGGATCAGCACCGCAATCAGCGAGAAGGTCAGTGAGATGATGGTGAAGCCAATTTGCTGCGAGCCTTTCAGCGCCGCCTGCATCGGCGTTTCGCCCTCTTCCAGCCGACGTGAAATGTTCTCCACTACCACAATCGCATCATCGATAACGAAGCCGGTGGCGATGGTCAGCGCCATCAGCGACAGGTTATTCAGGCTGAAATCGGCCAGATACATTACGCCGAAGGTGCCAATCAGTGACAGCGGTACCGCCACGCTCGGGATCAGCGTGGCCGCCACATTGCGCAGGAACAGGAAGGTGACCATCACCACCAGCGCCACCGACAGCATCAGCTCAAACTGCACGTCGCTGATGGATGCACGGATGGTTTGGGTGCGATCCGACAAGATGCTCATTTTCACGCCATCGGGCAACGCGGCCTGCAAAGTCGGCAGCTGCGCCTTAATGCTGTCCACCACCTGAATCACGTTGGCACCAGGCTGGCGCTGCACGCTGATCACAATCGCCGGGCTGTTATTGGCCCACGCCGACTGGAAGCTGTTTTCCGGACCCTGTTCAATGTGCGCGATGTCTTTCAGGCGCAGTGCGGCACCGTTCTGATAGGTGAGGATCAGATTGCCGTACTCATCGGCGGTGCGCAGCTGATCGTTGGCATCGATGGTCACCGAATGGTATTTGCCGTCAAAGCCACCTTTTGAACCATTGACGTTGCTGTTGCTGATCAACGTATTCACGTCTTCCAGCGACAGCTTGTGTGCCGCCAGCGCTTTCGGGTCCATCTGCACGCGGATAGCCGGCTGATGACCGCCCGCCAATGTCACCATGCCGACGCCGTTAATCTGCGACAGCTTCAGCGCCACACGGGTGTTCACCAGATCCTGCACCTGCGTCAGCGGCAGGTTATCCGAGCTGGCCGCCAGCGTAATCACCGCCGTATCCGCCGGGTTGACCTTTTTATAGGTCGGCGGATTCGGCAGATCGCTCGGCAGCAGGTTGTTGGCGGCATTGATCGCCGCCTGCACTTCCTGCTCGGCGACATCCAGCGACAGATCGAGGCTGAATTTTAGCGTGATGATCGAGGAGCCACCGGAGCTGGTGGAGGTCATCTGGCTTAAACCGGCCATCTGCCCCAGCTGGCGTTCCAGCGGTGAGGTCACAGACGATGCCATCACATCCGGGCTGGCGCCGGGATACAGGGTGGTGACCTGAATGGTCGGATAATCCACCTGCGGCAGCGCCGAGGTGGAGAGGAATTTATACGCGAAAATCCCGGAAATCAGCACGCCGACCATCAGCAAGATGGTGGCGACGGGACGCTGGATAAACAGACGTGACGGATTCATTTTTTGGCCGCTGTGGCAGTTTTGCTGTCATCGGCCAGAGAGACTTTACTGCCGTTGGTCAGGCGATCGATGCCTTCGGTAACAAGACGCTCGCCCGGCTCGACACCTTTTAGGATCGACTGCTGATCTTCACCAAACGCCGGGCCGGTGGTCACGGCTTTGCGCGTCACGGTGTTGTCTTGATTGATCACAAACACAAAGCTGCCGTCGCTGCTCAGTTGCAGCGCCTGCGCCGGGATCACCGTGGCGTTATTCAGAATGTTGGTTTGCAGGCGCAGGTTGACAAACTGATTGGCAAACAGCGACTCATCTTCATTCGGGAAAGTGGCTTTTAGCTCGATGGTGCCGGTGCTGGTATCGATCTGGTTGCTAATGAACTGCACGCTGCCTTGAGCCAGCTGGGTGCTGTTGTCCTGATCAAAAGCCACCGCCGGTAAACTCTGCCCGTTATGCAGCGCTTTGGTGAGCTGCGCGATATTGCTCTGCGGCACGCTGAAGGTCACGGCTGCGGGCTGCATCTGCGTCACCACCACAA
>NZ_CAJCKS010000061.1:0-29186 GCF_903970985.1 Pantoea sp. ME81
GGATCGGACCGGCGGTGATGTTCTCGTTACTGGGTGTCATTTCAACCTGGGTCGCCTTCAACACACGGGAAACCGCGCCGGTGAAAGTGGGCGAGCCCTCTCTGGCAGCCTCATCAACCTCAACAGCCCCGACGGTGTGAGTGAAATAACGGGCGGCTGTGTCGCCCGTTATTGCTGTGGTATCATTGCGCAGTTTCTCGTCACTCACTAACTCCGGATTTACTGCGTTTCATGACCGATACTTTCTCTTCGCAACGTTTTTCTATCGCTCCGATGCTGGACTGGACCGATCGCCACTGCCGTTATTTTCACCGTAAGCTGAGCGGCGATACGCTGCTGTATACCGAAATGGTGACCACGGGCGCCATTATTCACGGCAAAGGCGATTATCTGGCTTACAGCGAAGAGGAGCATCCGCTGGCGCTGCAGTTGGGCGGCAGCGATCCGGCAGCCCTGGCGCAATGTGCGAAGCTGGCGGAAGCGCGCGGTTACGACGAGATTAACCTTAATGTCGGTTGCCCATCCGATCGCGTGCAGAATGGGCGCTTTGGTGCCTGTCTGATGGCTGACGCCGCGCTGGTCGCAGATTGCATTAAAGCGATGCGTGATGTGGTGAGCATTCCGGTGACGGTGAAAACCCGTATTGGGATTGATGAGCAGGACAGCTATGCCTTCCTGTGTGATTTCGTTGGCACCGTGGCCGATAAGGGTAACTGCGATACCTTTATTATTCATGCGCGGAAAGCCTGGCTTTCAGGTTTAAGCCCGAAAGAGAACCGCGAAATTCCCCCGCTGGATTATCCGCGTGTGTACCAATTGAAGCGTGATTTCCCCGCGCTGACCATGGCGATTAACGGCGGCATTAAAACGCTGGAAGAAGCGAAAGTGCATTTGCAGCATATGGACGGCGTGATGATGGGGCGCGAAGCGTATCAGAATCCCGGTATTCTGGCGCAGGTTGATCGCGAGCTGTTCGGCCGTGATACACCTTTAGTCGATCCGGTTGCGGTGGTGCGTGCGATGTATCCTTACATCGAGGCAGAACTGAGCAAAGGCACTTATTTGGGCCACGTTACACGTCATATGTTGGGCCTGTTCCAGGGTATCCCAGGCGCGCGCCAGTGGCGTCGTCATTTAAGTGAGAATGCCCATAAGCCGGGTGCTGATGTACGGGTGCTGGAAGCGGCACTGGCGCTGGTCGCGGATAAGATTCCACAGGAAGCCTGATTGTAGGTGAGTCGCGGTGGGGCGGTGTGCCCGGCCATAAAAGGGCAGTCCGAACGCCAGGGAAAGCAAACCTCTGTGCCGATCTGCCGCGCGAACATTCGCCCCATTTTTGGGAAACGGCCCGATGCTGCGCATGGCTGAAAACGCTCTCAGCGTATTTGTCTCTGGCGCGGAAGCTTTGCTTTTCTGACGGGCCATTTCTGTCCCTTCAGAGGAGCATCGCTGCCGTTAATACGGTTTAAAATGCACCAATAATTAGTGAATTTCATCACTGCTGAAATACCTCCTCTGAATATAACATCTTATTTTTCAATGTATTAACCGTATGCCTATATTGGCACGTATCTTGTAATACATTCTGTGTTACTTACACAGGAGAGCCTTCGTGGAAATTTTATTTGTTATCGGCTTTTTTCTGATGCTGTTGCTGACTGGCGTTTCACTGCTGGGTGTTATCGCTGCATTGGTTGTTGCCACCGTTGTGATGTTCCTCGGCGGGTTATTCGCGCTTGTTATCAAGTTGTTACCGTGGCTGGTGTTGGCGGTGGTAGCAGTGTGGCTTTATCGCGCCTTTACGACACCGAGCGGTGAAGTGAAATTGAACAGACTGAAAAGAAAAATCAGTAAGTTAGAGCGTCGTGGTTGGCGCTAAATGCGGGAGCGATCACAGAGTCGGTAATTGCTTAGTACGAATCTGCAATTAAACATATTTTTTACTTATGTTTTCTGTCAGGATGCGTAAAGTAATTCAAAACGAATTCATCGCCGCTGACCCTACACCAGCGCGAACTATAAAAAGAAAGAAAAAAGGGCTTCCTTCGGGAAGCCCTTAACTTTTTAGGGAATCAGCAAGCTGGAACCTTGCGTGGCGCGGCTCTCAAGAACCTGATGCGCGCGCACCGCATCGCTCAAGGCAAACTTCTGCTCTTCTGGTACCTTCAGCTGAATCGCACGACTGGCAATTAACGAGAACAACTCGTTGCTGGCATTATCCAGTTCCTGACGATTGGTAATGTAACCAAACAGCGAAGGGCGTGTGACAAACAGCGAACCTTTCTTGTTCAGAATCCCAAGATCAACGCCGGTGACGGGGCCCGAGGCATTACCAAAACTCACCATTAAGCCATGACGACGCAGGCTATCGAGAGAAGGTTCCCAGGTATCTTTCCCCACCGAGTCATACACCACCGCGACCTTTTCACCGTCAGTCAATTCACTGACGCGCTGAGCGATATTCTCCTCGCGATAGTTAATGGTCGCCCAGGCACCGGCATTTTTTGCAATCTGCGCTTTTTCGGCGGAGCCCACGGTACCAATCAGATGCGCGCCCAGCGCTTTAGCCCACTGACAGGCAATCAGTCCCACGCCGCCCGCTGCGGCATGGAACAGGAAGATTTCATCGGCTTTCACTTTGTAGGTCTGACGCAGCAAATACTGCACGGTTAAGCCTTTCAAAAACGAGGCAGCACCTTGTTCAAAGCTAATGCTCTCCGGCAGGATCACCAGGCGCTCTTCCGCCACGTTATGCATTTCGCTATAGGCACCCAGCGCAGCCTGACAATAGACCACGCGATCGCCGGGCTTAAAGCGCGTCACGCCTGAGCCAACGCGTTTCACCACGCCAGCGGCTTCAGTGCCCAGCCCGGACGGGAAAGCTGCCACCGGATAGAGCCCGCTACGCACATAGGTGTCGATATAGTTGATGCCAATCGCCTTGTTTTCGACCTGAACCTCATTTTCGGCGGGATCGGCCAGCTCAAAATCGACCCATTGCAGTACCTCCGGGCCACCGTGTTGGTTGAACTGAATACGCTTTGCCATTCTGACTCCTGTGATTGTTCATCCTGGGACGGTATACTTGCGCGTCCCTTTCACGATCGGTAATGCATTCACTATGGCAGGAAATAAACCCACCAACAAATCCAACGAACCCCGCGATCGTCAGCTGGAAGGCGTGAAAATGCCGCCGCACTCTATTGAAGCGGAGCAGTCGGTGCTCGGTGGGTTGATGCTGGATAACGAACGCTGGGATAACGTCTCCGAGCGCGTGGTGGCGGATGATTTCTTCAACCGTTCGCACCGCATGATCTTCTCTGAGATGCAGCGTCTGCTGGAAATGGGCCAGCCGATTGACCTTATTACGCTCTCTGAATCGCTGGAAACACTGGGCGAGCTGGAGATGGCCGGTGGCTTTGCTTATCTGGCAGAGCTGGCGAAAAACACGCCAAGTGCGGCGAACATCGGCGCTTATGCGGATATCGTGCGTGAACGTGCCGTTGTGCGCCAAATGATCTCGGTCGCGAACCAAATTGCTGATGCCGGTTACGATCCGCAGGGGCGCAGCAGTGAAGATTTGCTCGATTTCGCAGAATCCAACGTCTTTAAGATTGCTGAACAGCGCGCCAATAAAGCAGAAGGCCCGCAGAACATTGAGCAAATTCTGGAAGCCACGGTCTCGCGTATTGAAGCGCTGGTGTCGACCCCACATGATGGTGTCACCGGAGTCGATACCGGCTACCAGGATCTGAACAAAAAGACCGCCGGTTTGCAGGGTTCAGATTTGATCATCGTGGCGGCGCGTCCGTCGATGGGTAAAACCACTTTCGCCATGAACCTGTGCGAAAACGCCGCGATGCTACAAGACAAACCGGTGCTGATTTTCAGTCTGGAGATGCCCAGCGAACAGCTGATGATGCGTATGCTGGCGTCATTGTCGCGCGTGGACCAGACGCGCATTCGTACCGGCCAGCTGGAAGACGAAGATTGGGCGCGCATCTCTGCCACCATGGGCATCCTGCTTGAGAAGAAGAACATGTTTATCGATGATTCTTCTGGTCTGACGCCCACGGAAGTGCGTTCGCGCGCGCGCCGCGTGTTTCGTGAGAATGGCGGTTTAAGCCTGATCATGATCGACTACCTGCAGTTGATGCGCGTGCCGGCGCTATCGGACAACCGTACGCTGGAGATCGCAGAGATCTCGCGCTCGCTCAAGGCCTTGGCGAAAGAGCTGAATGTTCCGGTAGTGGCGTTGTCGCAGCTTAACCGCTCACTGGAGCAGCGCGCCGATAAACGTCCGGTGAACTCGGATCTGCGTGAATCGGGTTCGATCGAGCAGGATGCTGACTTGATTATGTTCATCTATCGCGATGAGGTGTATCACGAAAACAGCGATCTTAAAGGGATCGCCGAGATCATCCTCGGTAAGCAGCGTAACGGCCCTATCGGCACAGTACGATTGACCTTCAATGGCCAGTGGTCGCGTTTTGATAACTACGCAGGGCCGTCTTACGACGACGAATAATCCTTTCCAACGAGATGCATGCACGATTTGTGCATGCATTTCACGTCATCAGAAAATAGTGTTGGACAACCTTGGCTTTAATCAGGTTATCTGTACCAAAGCGCACCCTATAACGCTGTGGAAGCAGAATGACTCAGGTAGACGATTACGACCTTAAGATATTGACACTATTACAATCTAACGGCCGCCTTACCAATCAGGAACTCAGTGATTTAGTCGGTCTTTCGGCGTCTCAATGTTCACGCCGCCGCATCAATCTCGAACAGGCAAACCTCATCCTCGGCTATCACGCACGGCTCTCGCCGGACGCGGTGGGTCTTGGCATGGTGGGCTTGATTGAAGTGCGTTTAAAGAATCACACGCCAGATTATGAAGAGAGTTTCCATCGCATGGTGGCAGAGGAGGATGCGATTGTTGATGCCTTCAAAACCACCGGTGATGCTGATTATCTGCTGAAAGTGGCCGTGGCTGATTTAGCCTCGCTGAGTGCGTTGATCAGTCAGCTGGTGGCCGGCCATCAGAGTGTGGCCCATGTGAAAACCTCCGTGGTGTTGAGCCGTTTAAAAGAGAACGGCTTGATGATTATCCCCGAGCACAAAACGCGCCAAAAAAGTGCATGATGTGCTAATCTGGTGCAATAAAAGCACATTGAATGCAAATAACGCGCACCAGAAAACAGATTTGTGCATGAATCAACGGTTGAATCTTGGGTTGATGCACAAAAACCTGCAATAAAAGCGCCTTAGATATCAATTGGATAATCGCTGGCACCCCATAGGTGGCGACTTAGCGCCGCCTATGTGGTGCGTTTTTTGCATTTGAACCGCATCATTTGCACTGAGATTACTCCATGGATAACGTTGTTCAACCCACTAAAGTTCCTCATTCACTGATTGAAGACGCGCTGGCGATTGTGCTCGGCACCTTAATGGTCTCCTTTGGCGTGATGATGCTGAAACAGGCGGGCGCGCTGACTGGCAGCACTGCAGGTATCGCGTTCTTAATCAGCTATCTGACGCACCTCTCTTTTGGTAGCGCTTTTTTCCTGATTAACCTGCCGTTTTACTGGCTGGCAGTGCGTCGCATGGGCTGGGAATTCACGATTAAAACGTTCTGCGCGGTGGGGCTGGTTTCACTGTTCACACACTTGCATCCGATGTTCATCCATTTTTCTGCGCTAAATCCGTTTTATGCGACATTGTTCGGTAACGTGGTGATGGGGATTGGGTTTATAGTGTTGTTTCGTCACAAAGCCAGTCTCGGCGGTATCAATATTTTGGCACTCTGGCTGCAGGACCGCATCGGTCTGCGCGCCGGCAAACTGCAAATGGCGGTAGATACCTGCGTGGTACTCGCTTCGCTTTTCGTGGTGTCGCTACCGATACTTTTGGCCTCAATTGCGGGCGCGGTGATCCTCAATCTCATCATCGCTATGAATCATCGTCCCGGCCGCTACATGGTTTAATGACGCCTCTTTACCGACTATTTATGACCAATCATGGAGATCTGCACCGTGTTTCAAAACGTTGATGCTTATGCTGGCGATCCAATTCTGTCGCTGATGGAAACCTTCAAACAGGACCCACGCGACAATAAAGTGAATCTGAGCATTGGTCTCTATTACAACGAGGCGGGCATCATTCCTCAGTTGCAAGCCGTGGCTGCGGCAGAAGAACGCCTGCAGGCGCAGCCGCATCAGGCGTCACTTTACCTGCCGATGGAAGGCCTGGGCCCATACCGTAATGCGATTGCACCGCTGCTGTTTGGCAAAGAACACCCGATGCTGAAGGCCGGCCGCATTGCTTCCATCCAGACGTTGGGTGGCTCCGGTGCACTGAAAGTAGGGGCGGATTTCCTCAAGCGTTACTTCCCGCACTCAAATGTGTGGGTGAGCGATCCGACCTGGGAAAACCACATCGCAATTTTCAACGGTGCTGGTTTCGACGCTCAGACTTATCCGTGGTACGACGAAGAGACCAACGGTGTGAAGTTTGATGCGTTTATTGCCAAGCTGAAAACGCTGCCGAAGCAATCTATCGTGCTGTTGCACCCATGCTGCCACAACCCGACGGGTGCGGATCTGACGAACGCACAGTGGGATGAAACCACCGAAGTATTGAAAGCGCAGGAACTGATTCCGTTCCTCGATATCGCTTATCAGGGCTTTGGTGCCGGTATGGAGCAGGATGCTTACGCGATTCGCGCGATTGCGGCTGCGGGCTTGCCAGCACTGGTCAGCAACTCATTCTCGAAAATCTTCTCGCTGTACGGCGAGCGCGTTGGCGGCCTGTCCATCGTGTGCGAGAGCGCAGAAGAATCTGCACGCGTGCTGGGTCAGCTGAAAGCCACCGTGCGTCGCAACTACTCCAGCCCACCAAACTTTGGTGCGCAGGTAGTTTCTTGCGTACTGAACGATGAAGCACTGTTGAACAACTGGCTGGCCGAGGTGGAAGCGATGCGCCTGCGCATCATCGAAATGCGCCAGACGCTGGTCAACGTATTAAGCACCAAGCTGCCAGGCAAAAACTTCGATTACCTGCTGAAGCAGCGCGGCATGTTCAGTTACACCGGGTTAAGCGCGCAGCAGGTTGATCGCCTGCGTGATGAGTTCGGCGTGTATCTGATCGCCAGCGGCCGCATGTGTGTGGCTGGCCTTAACAGCCGCAACGTTAACCAGGTGGCTGAGGCCTTTGCTGCCGTGATGTAACGCACTTCACAGCAGGAGAAAACCGCCATGCCTTCGGGCTGGCGGTTTTTTTATGCGCGTTATCTGGTGCCACCGCCTTTACCTTTGGCTGACTTGCTGCACACTTAAACGGTGTCATGACGTCTGTAGTGAAGCCGATGGCAGACGTCATCGGGCCTCACATCGGCCTCTACCAAGGAGAATACCGCATGAACATTTCGGATCTCCTCACCTACTGCATGAGCAAATCGGGTGCGGAGCAGAGCTATAAAAATGAATGGGATGCCACACAGGTAAAAAGCGAAGGCGTACTGTTTGCCATGGTGCATGAGGTGAAAGGGCGTCCGGCGCTCTCGTTGAAAACCTCGCCTGCGCTGGCTGATTTATTGCGCGAAGAGCACAGTGATGTATTCCCGAGCGAGCATCTAAATAAGTCGCACTGGAGCACGCTGTGGCTGGATGGATCCCTAAAGGATTCGCAGATTTATTATCTGGTGGAAGCTTCCTGGCAACAGGCTGACGCCACGCGCGCGGCGGGCGTCAGCCATGATGAAGACGCGCGCTAATTAAGCCGCTGACTCTTCACGCAGGGTGTTGATATCAATCACGAAGCGGTATTTCACGTCGCTTTTCAG
Source organism: Pantoea sp. ME81 (assembly GCF_903970985.1). NCBI lineage: Bacteria > Pseudomonadati > Pseudomonadota > Gammaproteobacteria > Enterobacterales > Erwiniaceae > Pantoea > Pantoea sp. ME81. The sequence goes on from NZ_CAJCKS010000061.1 coordinate 7,850, forward strand.
CATACGTTCGTAGGCTTCGTTAATCTGGTTCATGGCGATCAGCTCGATATCTGAAGTGATACCGTGCTTGCCGCAGAAATCCAGCATCTCCTGGGTCTCAGCGATACCACCGATCAGTGAACCGGCGATGCTGCGACGTTTGAAGATCAGATTAAAGACCTGTGGAGCCGGATGATCGTGCTCTGGCGCGCCCACCAGCGTCATGTTGCCATCGCGTTTCAGCAGGGCAATAAACGGGTTGAGATCGTGCTGAGCAGCCACGGTGTTGAGGATGAAATCGAAGCTGTTGTTGTGCTGCGCCATTTGATCAGCATCTTTCGAAATCACCACTTCATCAGCACCCAGGCGCTTACCGTCTTCAATCTTCGATGGTGAGGTGGTGAACAGCACCACATGCGCGCCCATCGCATGCGCGATTTTCACGCCCATATGGCCGAGGCCGCCCAGACCGACGATGCCCACTTTCTTACCTGGACCGACGTTCCAGTGACGCAGCGGTGAGTAGGTGGTGATACCGGCACACAGCAGCGGGGCAACGCCTGCCAGCTCAAGGTTTTCCGGCACGCGCAGCACAAAGCTTTCATCAACCACCATGCTGGTGGAGTAACCGCCGTAGGTGATGGCGCCGGTTTCGCGATCTTCACCGTTATAGGTGCCAACAAAACCGTTTTCGCAATACTGCTCCAGTCCTTCCTGGCAGCTTGGACAGCTGCGGCAGGAGTCAACCATACAGCCGACACCGACCAGATCGCCCACTTTGTATTTGTGAGTGTGGCCGCCAACGGCGGTAACGCGTCCAACGATCTCATGGCCTGGCACCACCGGGAAGATGGTGTTTTTCCATTCGTTGCGCGCCTGATGCAGGTCAGAGTGGCAAACGCCACAGTACAACACTTCAATCTGCACATCATGAGCGCGCAGCTCGCGCGGCTTATAGTCGAACGGGGCGAGTTTAGTTTTCGCGTCCTGTGCGGCATAGGCATGCGTAATATTCATGGTGTCTCCAATCGGGTGTGTCGTGAGTGTTTTGCGGGATCCCGTTCAGCGAGCTGAAGGGACAAAGGCGTAACGAGCTACGCCAAAAAGGAACTGTGTAAGGATAGTCAGCAGGATGAGATGCGTATATGCCTGAAGTTGTCTGATTCTTGCCTGTTTCTGCATTTTGCTGCGGAATCTGACAGCGAGGTATCAGGCCCGACTGACTGCAATATTCAGCGAGTAAACTAGAGAGTGCGGCGTCTGTGGATTGAAAGAAATAAGAAGGCCCGCACTGCGGGCCTTCAATTTTACTTCTTCTTCAGCATCGGCTTAAGGAAGCGTGCGGTGTGGGATTTTTCACACTCCGCCACGGTTTCTGGCGTGCCTGAAATCAGGATTTCGCCGCCGCCGCTACCGCCTTCTGGGCCGAGATCGACAATCCAGTCAGCGGTTTTGATCACGTCGAGGTTGTGTTCAATCACCACAATGGTATTGCCCTGATCGCGCAGCTGATGCAGCACTTCCAGCAACTGCTGAATATCAGCAAAGTGCAGACCCGTGGTTGGCTCATCAAGGATATAGAGCGTCTGCCCGGTACCGCGTTTCGACAGCTCACGCGCCAGTTTCACACGCTGCGCTTCACCGCCTGACAGCGTGGTTGCAGACTGACCGAGGCGAATGTAGGACAGGCCCACGTCGATCAGCGTTTGCAGTTTACGCGCCAGCGCAGGGACAGCATCAAAGAACTCACGCGCTTCTTCGATAGTCATATCCAGCACTTCGTGAATGCCTTTGCCTTTGTATTTAATCTCCAGCGTTTCGCGGTTGTAGCGTTTGCCTTTGCACTGATCGCACGGCACATACACATCCGGCAGGAAGTGCATTTCGACCTTGATCACGCCATCGCCCTGGCAGGCTTCGCAACGTCCACCGCGCACGTTAAAGCTGAAGCGTCCTGGATTGTAGCCACGGGAACGTGCTTCAGGTACACCGGCAAACAGCTCACGCACCGGAGTGAAAATGCCGGTGTAAGTAGCAGGGTTCGAGCGCGGCGTACGGCCAATTGGGCTCTGGTCAATGTCGATGACTTTATCGAAATGCTCCAGACCGGCGATCTCGCGATACGGCGCCACTTCCGTGGTGGTCGCGCCGTTCAGCTGACGCTGCGCAATCGGGAACAACGTATCGTTAATCAGCGTGGATTTACCGGAACCGGATACACCGGTGATACAGGTAAACAGACCCACCGGAATCGTCAATGTGACGTCTTTCAGGTTGTTGCCGCGCGCACCGGTAAGTTTCAGCACTTTTGCCGGATCGCCTTTCACGCGTTGTTGCGGAATGGCGATTTCGCGCTTGCCACTCAGATACTGACCGGTCAGCGAAGCTTCGTTAGCCATAATGGCATTCACGTCACCCTCAGCCACCACCTGACCGCCGTGCACACCCGCGCCAGGACCGATATCAATCACGTGGTCAGCGGCGCGAATCGCATCTTCATCGTGCTCGACCACAATCACGGTGTTGCCGAGATCGCGCAGGTGAATCAGCGTACCAAGCAGACGTTCGTTATCGCGCTGATGCAGGCCAATTGAGGGCTCATCCAGCACATACATCACGCCCACCAAACCCGCACCGATTTGACTTGCCAGACGAATACGCTGCGCTTCGCCACCAGAGAGGGTTTCTGCGGAACGCGACATCGACAGATAATTCAAACCGACGTTAACGAGGAAGCTCAGGCGATCGCCGATCTCTTTCAGGATTTTTTCGGCGATCTGCGCGCGCTGCCCGCTCAGTTTCAGATTGCGGAAGAAGTCGGTGGCATGGCCAATACTCATCTCAGAGATGGTCGGCAGGTTGGTATTCTCAACAAATACATGGCGTGCTTCACGGCGCAGGCGTGTGCCTTCGCAGCTGGTGCAGGAGCGGTTGCTGATGAATTTCGCCAACTCTTCACGCACCGCATTGGATTCCGTCTCTTTATAACGGCGTTCCATGTTGTGCAGCACACCTTCAAACGGATGACGACGTACCGAAGTGTCGCCCCGATCGTTGATGTATTTAAATTCGATACTCTCTTTGCCGGAACCGTACAGAATCACTTCACGCGCTTTGTCGCTCAGGCTGTTAAACGGCGCTTCGACATCGAAATCCAGATGCTCTGCCAGCGAGCGCAGCATCTGGAAGTAATAGAAGTTGCGGCGATCCCAGCCACGAATTGCACCGCCAGCCAGTGACAGTTCAGGGTTCTGCACCACACGATCGGGATCGAAATACTGCTGCACGCCGAGTCCATCACACGTTGGGCAAGCGCCGGCTGGGTTGTTGAACGAGAACAGGCGCGGTTCCAGTTCACTCATGCTGTAGCCACAAATAGGGCAGGCAAAGTTAGCCGAGAACAGCAGCTCTTCGGCATCGCTGTCATCCATGTCGGCGACGATGGCGGTGCCACCACTCAGTGCCAACGTGGTTTCAAAGGATTCGGCTAAGCGAGTTGCCAGGTCATCGCGCACGCGGAAGCGGTCCACCACGACTTCGATGGTGTGTTTTTTCTGCAGTTCCAGCTTTGGCGGATCGGAGAGATCACAGACTTCGCCATCGATACGGGCGCGGATGTAGCCTTGCGCCGCGAGGTTTTCCAGCGTTTTGGTGTGTTCGCCTTTGCGATCTTTCACCACGGGTGCCAGCAGCATCAGACGACGGCCTTCTTCCTGCGCCATCACCTGATCCACCATCTGGCTCACGGTCTGTGCCGCCAGCGGAACATCGTGATCCGGGCAGCGCGGCTCACCCACACGGGCAAACAACAGACGCAGATAGTCATGGATTTCAGTAATCGTGCCGACCGTCGAGCGCGGGTTATGCGATGTGGATTTCTGCTCAATAGAAATGGCGGGCGAGAGACCTTCAATATGGTCCACGTCCGGTTTCTCCATTAATGAAAGAAACTGGCGCGCATAGGCCGAGAGCGATTCAACATAGCGACGCTGACCTTCGGCATACAACGTATCAAACGCCAGCGAAGACTTACCGGAACCCGACAGACCGGTGACCACAATCAGCTTATCGCGAGGGATGATCAGGTTGATATTCTTCAAATTATGGGTGCGAGCACCGCGGACTTCGATCTTATCCATTCACCTTTCCCGGATTGAACAACACTCGCCATGCCTTGCCAGCATGACCAGCAGAAACGCGTTAGTATGGCACAAAAAATAAACTGAATAAATATCCAGTGTTTTTGCTATTCTGTGTGCCAAATAAAAATTGCGAGCCTGCTCTGAAGTGGGCACCGTCATTGTGACGTGATACAATTTTTGGCTTAGACTTTTAGCATCAACTCATCGGGAGACAGCAACATGGCCAGTCGTGGCGTAAACAAAGTGATTCTTGTCGGGAATCTGGGTCAGGATCCGGAAGTGCGCTACATGCCAAATGGTGGCGCGGTAGCCAACATTACGCTGGCCACGTCGGAAAGCTGGCGCGACAAGCAAACCGGTGAAAACAAAGAGATCACTGAATGGCACCGCGTTGTGCTGTTCGGCAAACTGGCTGAAGTGGCGGGTGAATACCTGCGTAAAGGCTCTCAGGTTTACATCGAAGGCCAGCTGCGTACCCGTAAATGGCAGGATCAGAGCGGTCAGGAAAAATACACCACCGAAGTGGTTGTTAACGTTGGCGGCACCATGCAGATGCTCGGTGGACGTCAGCAGGGCGCGAACGCAGGTGGCGCACCGATGGGCGGCCAGGGCGGCGGCAATAACAACGGTTGGGGCCAGCCACAGCAACCTCAGCAGCAGCCTCAGGGCGGCAACCAGTTCAGCGGCGGCGCACAACAGCGTCCGCAGCAGCAGAGCGCACCGGCGAACAACGAACCGCCAATGGACTTTGACGACGACATCCCGTTCTGAGTCAACGCTCACGCATAACTACTCGCTAAGGCCTCGTTTTACGGGGCTTTTTTGTATCTGGCTCTCAGGTTTCTCAATCAAAAGAAGGGACGCATTTCCCATCAAGGAGTGATAATGAAACAGCATCAGGCAGAAGTGTTATTAAAAACCGCACTGGCGGATGAGCAGGCTCAGTTTCGTCGTGGGCAGTGGGAAGCGATTGATGCTTTGGTCAATCATCGACAGAAATTATTGGTGGTGCAGCGCACTGGTTGGGGTAAAAGCTCCGTCTATTTTATCAGCGCCAAAATTTTTCGCGATTGCGGTATGGGTCCGACCATCATTGTTTCACCGCTACTGGCGCTGATGCGTAACCAAATTGAGTCGGCTCGTCGACTGGGTATTGTTGCTGAAACCCTCAATTCTTCGAACAGCAGTGACTGGTCTTCAGTGACACAACGGGTGCTGGACAATCAGGTCGATTGTTTACTCATCTCTCCAGAACGTTTCGCCAATGATCAATTCATCGAAACCGTACTGCAGCCGATTGCCAACCGTATCGCGCTCATGGTGATTGACGAGGCGCACTGTATCTCCGATTGGGGGCACGATTTCCGTCCTGACTATCGGCGCATTGTCAGCATCTTGCGGCAACTACCGGCGAATACGCCAGTGCTCGGCACCACCGCTACCGCCAATAATCGTGTCGTTGCAGATATACAGCAACAGATGGGCGACATCGTGATTCAGCGCGGTGAGCTGATTCGTAAAAGTCTGGCGCTGCAAACGCTCATTTTGCCGAATCAGGCCTCTCGCCTTGCCTGGCTGGCGCAGGTCATTCCCTCTCTTCCGGGAACCGGTATCGTCTATACGCTCACCGTGCGGGATGCCGAGCAGGTTGCGGCCTGGTTACGCACGCAGCACATTGATGCGCGCGCCTATCATGGCAGCGTTGAGGCCGCTGGTTTCGACAGCAGCAACGACTATCGTCAACACCTTGAGACCTTGCTGCTAACTAACCAATTGAAAGTTTTGGTGGCAACCACCGCACTGGGAATGGGATATGACAAACCTGATTTGAGCTTCGTGCTGCACTATCAGGCACCCGCTTCCATTGTTGCTTATTACCAACAGGTAGGGCGTGCGGGACGTGGCATCGACCATGCGGTTGGCGTGCTGATGTCAGGCGGTGAAGATCGCGATATTCACCAGTTTTTCCGGCAGTCTGCTTTTCCAGCAGAAACTCAGGTATATGATATTTTGCAAGTGCTGGAGGAGAGTGATGGGTTGTCGATTCGTGATATCGAACAGCAGACCAATCTGCGCCAGGGGCAAATTGAAAAAGTGCTGAAATTGCTCAGCGTTGAAAATCCTGCTCCGGTGATTAAGGTCAAATCCCAATGGCGGAGAACGCCGGTCGCTTATCTGCTGGATCGCGAACGTATCGTGCATCTGACGCAACAGCGCGAGCAAGAGTGGCAGGAGGTGCAGCGTTATATCTCACAGCGCGGTTGCCTGATGACGTTTCTGCGATTATCACTGGATGACACAGACCCCGTATCCTGTGGCAAATGTGCCAGCTGCCTCGGTCGACCTTTGATTGACCCGCAGGTGGATGCGACACTGGCTCATCAGGCAGCGACCTTTCTACAGCGCGCCGAAACGGTGATTTCGCCCAAAATTCAGGTGGCTGCTCAGGCATTTGAAGAGTACGGTTTTCGCGGCAATTTACCTGCCGCTCTGCGTGCGCAGGAAGGTCGGGTGCTTTCGCGCTGGGGAGATGCCGGATGGGGATCTCGCGTAGTGGCCGAGAAAGCAGCCGGTCATTTCAGTGATGAACTGGTTGCTGCCATAGTGGAAATGATTGAACAGCGCTGGCAGCCAGCACCTGCTCCACGGTGGGTTTGTTGCGTACCGTCGTTGCGTCAGCCTCAATTGGTAGCGGATTTTGCCCGCCGATTGGCACAGCGACTCGGCATACCCTTTGTCGATGCACTGCAGAAAGTGAAAGATAACCCTCGGCAACGTCTGCAGAATAATCGCTTCCATCAATGTCGTAATCTGGATGGTGCATTTGCCACCAGCGCTGACCTGCCTGCCACTGCCGTGTTACTGGTAGACGATATTGTCGATTCAGGCTGGACGATGGCAGTGACTGCAGCCCTGCTTCAGCAAGCGGGTAGCGGCATTGTCTATCCACTGGCGCTGGCAACCTCAACGGTGAAAGAGTGATGAATTTATCTCCTGTTGCACAGGCAACGCTTTTGTTAACCAGCGACTTCTCGCGCCAGAGTGAGGATGAGGTGAAGCCGCTAGGTAATGCTGAATGGGGACGATTCGCCCTGTGGCTGAAACAACAATCTGCAACACCCGCCGATCTGCTCGGCTCTGGTGCTGATGTCATGCTAGCCAGCTGGGTTGATTCTCATATCACGCGCGAGCGTATTGAAGCGCTACTGAGCCGTGGACATAGCCTGGCGTTAGCGATTGAACGCTGGCAGCGTGCGGGGTTGTGGGTGTTAACACGTTCTGACGCTGAATATCCAAGGCTGCTAAAGCAACAGCTGCGCACTGACGCGCCGCCGGTGCTGTTCGGCTGTGGTGATATCACTCTGTTGAATCACCCAGGCCTTGCGGTGGTTGGGTCAAGAAATGCCAGCGAGCGGGATTTAACGTTCAGTCGTCAGGTTGCGGCAAGAATTGTCTCTGCGAATATAAATCTGATTTCGGGTGGTGCACGAGGCATTGATGAAGCCGCGATGCTGGGCGCTTTGCAACATAACGGAGCCGTCATTGGTGTCCTCAGTGATAGTCTGCTCACCGCTGCGACCAGCGCCAAATGGCGTAAAGGTCTCATGGCAGGAAAGTTATTGCTGCTTTCGCCTTTCTATCCGGAAGCAGGCTTTACTGTGGGTCACGCGATGGCGCGCAATCGATATGTTTATTGCCTGGCGAAGAGTGCGTTGGTCGTACACGCGGGTCACAAGGGCGGTACGCTGGCTGGTGCGGAAGAGAATCTGCGCAAGAAATGGGTACCGTTGTGGGTTAAGCCGACCGACGATGTACAGGCCAGCAACGCCCAACTGGTCACACAGGGTGGGCAATGGTGCGCTGCTCACCCCGATGACATTGATGTTGCGCAATGGATGACGACTCACCGTCATCAGCCTTACCAGCAGGATGATCTATTGAGCGGCGCATGGCACACGATGCCCGACAAGATCGCGGATGCTAATGTGGCTCAGGAACCAGAAGGAATCTGGCATCCATCCGATTTTTACCTGATTTTTCAGGCGCAATTGCCTGCACTGGCCGCCTATCCGGTCACGATTGAAGATCTGGGCTTGCGAACCGGTCTGCATCAGATTCAGCTGACTGAATGGTTGCAGCGTGCGGAGCATGAGGGGCTGATTGAACAGCTGGCAGGATCAAACCGTTATCAATGGAAGCGTAAAATCTAGCTGCTGAATGCCGCCCATAATGTAAGCCGGACAATTCTGCCCGGCAAAGTGACTGCTAATGCGGTCGCCACTCCCGCAGCAATACCTCAGTATCACGCACTAACACCGGGTTGCCCGGCAGAATCAAATCCGCCCAGATTTCATTGTGCTGATTGATCTGCTGTTGTGCGGAAACGTAAGTCCGGTCAGCGGTGGTATGCGCATCGGCAGCAACGGTGATGTGATAGCCCAGGCTGGCACCCACTTTGATGGTGGTATCCACGCAGTAATCGGTCGCGCAGCCGCAAATCACAAAGCTTTCAATGCCATGCTGATCAAGCTGAGCCGCCAGGTCGGTTTGCCAAAAACTGTCACAGGCGGTTTTGTTAACGTAGATCGCGTTGGCGGGCTGATCCAATTCCGGCACGATTTGCCAGCCTTCGCTATTCACTTCCAGGCCTGGCTCAACGTGCTGGATAAAAATCACCTGATCGGCCGCTGCCGTCAGTTGATTGATGCGTTGACAACGCCCGTCACGATCGAAACGTGGCGAAGCCAGCACGCCGTTTTGCATATCCACTACCACGACAACCCGATTAGCCATCACTGCCTCCTTTATATAGTGGATGACAGTATCGCGATTGTTACGCATGCAGGTAAAGCAAATCTGTTTTGCATTTCAGCTCGCCGCCGCGCATGCTAATTAACCCGTTTTTAGGAGGTGTGACGTGAAGGTGGTTCCGGAAATCTTTCCTGATAAGTGCGATCAGGCGCAGTTCCAGCATTTTGCTGAACTGCCGGGTATCGAGCTGTATCAGGCGCACATCTCGCGTTACGCTTTTGAGCCGCATACCCATGAAGCCTTCGGTATCGGCACCATTGAATCGGGTGCACAGCGTTTTCGCTACCGCGGCACGCACTATACGGCACCGCAGCATTCACTGGTAATGATGAACCCTGATGAATTGCACACCGGGGAATCGGCCTGTGATGAGGGCTGGCGTTATCGCATGATCTATATTGATCCGCAGGAGATGGATCGGCTTACCGGCGATCGTCACTGGTGGTTTAGTGAAGCGCTGCGTACAGACGCCCGTCTGGCACAGCCGTTTTCCCAGCGACTGGCGCAGATGTGGCAGGCCACCAGCGCGCTGGAACGCGAGAGTCTGTTGCTGGAACTGCTGGAGCTATTACGCCCGCTGGCACATCAGGGAAAATCCCGACCCGAAGAGGGCGCCCATCGCTTTGATGCGGTAAAAGCCTATTTGCGTGAAAACCTGGCGGAGCCGGTTCGTCTTGATGAGCTGGCCGCCCTGGCGTCTTTGTCGCCGTGGCATTTTCTCCGCAGTTTTAAACACCACTTCCATGTCACGCCACATCAGATGCTGATGGCCTTTCGTCTGTTTGATGCCAAGCAACGTTTGGGGAGGGGAGAAAGTGCAGCTTCGGTGGCGGCCGCCGTTGGATTGACCGATCAGGCGCACCTCACGCGCGCTTTTGCCCATCGCTATGGCATCACACCAGGGCGTTATCAAAAGCAAGTTTTCCCCTCACGTTAACCGCAATCTGCTACAAGCCTTTATTATCCGGTTACGCCACACTGCGACGGAAAAGCGATAAAGGAAAAGAGAATGTTTGCAGGAATCGTGTTTGCACTTGCCGCAGGATTAATGTGGGGGCTCATTTTTGTGGGACCGCTGCTGATACCTGACTATCCGGGTACCTTACAATCGGCCGGACGCTACGTGGCTTTTGGGCTGGTGGTCTTGCCGCTGGCATGGCTGGATCGCCGCCGTCTGAAACAGCTGGCACGTAAAGATTGGCTGGAAGCGCTGAAATTGTCGCTGGTCGGTAATCTGCTCTATTACGCCTGCCTCGCCAGTGCTATCCAGCGCACCGGTGCGCCTATCTCGACCATGATAATTGGCACTTTGCCGGTGGTCATCACTGTGACGGCCAACCTCTGCTACGGCCATCTTGAAGGGCGACTTTCCTGGCGTAAACTCTTTCCGGCGCTACTGATTATTGCTGCTGGCCTGGGCTGCGTGAATGCCGCTGAGATGCAAATGCAGGGGCCAGAATTTGACTGGTCGCGCTATCTTACAGGGCTGTTACTGGCGATTTTAGCGGTCGCCTGTTGGACCTGGTATCCGCTGCGTAATGGCATCTGGCTGCGCGCGCATCCACAGCATAAAGCCGGTAGCTGGGCAACGGCACAAGGGTTGGTGACCTTACCGCTGGCGCTGGTGTTCTATTTATTCGTGTGCGGTCAGCTTTACTGGCAGCAGCCTGAGTTCGCTCTGCCATTTGGCCCACAGCCCACGCGTTTTCTCCTCATCATGCTGGCGATTGGGCTGATATGTTCATGGTTAGGCACGCTATGCTGGAATGCGGCCAGCCAGCGTGTGCCAACGGTCATCATGGGGCCGCTGATTGTGTTCGAAACGCTGGCGGGTCTGCTGTGGACCTTCCTCTGGCGACAGAGCTGGCCGCCGCTGCTCACTGGCATCGGTATTGGCTGTCTCATCGTTGGCGTAATCTATGCGATGCGTATTAAACCGCAGCCGAAAGTCAGTGCGCTTTAACATGAATTTCTGGCTGCTGAGTAGAGGGGCTCAGCAGCCCTTTCTTCAGTGTTTTTAGGAATTTGCCCCCTCTGTTTTGCGCTCCTCTTCGCCATTTATATCCTCAGTCACCACCGCGATATAACTTTCCCTCGCTTATCCTTGCCTGTTTTTACCCCACTTTGTCATAACCCATGTTGCATTCAGGGGGCAATCCGGTCACTCAAGTGGGTGGAAACGAGGTGATAACCCGCGGGGAAGGGTAAAAAAACCGGCGCCGGCAGGGTTAAAAAGGTGTTCTGTCTGCATTTTTACTGCGATTTGGCACTGAAAATCACCGCTTTAAGCCACCATTTTCTCAAGATGCTGCTCCGGTGTTGAGAAACATCCGCTGAATTTGCATGAAAAAATGATTAAACACAGCGATGAATTACCGGGCGATATTTCCAAAAAGTCGCCATTTTTTACTGTTATTGTTTAGGTGTGATAACGTTTCTAATCCGGAATAATCCTGGTGCGGTTATCAGCGTATTGCTCTGGCCAGATGGCAACCCGTGATCATCACCTAAAGTGATAGGTCCAATAAAAATAAGAGTCATTGTGTGAGCGATTACATGCCGTTGTTCATGACTGCTTAACAGATTTATCTGTATTCAGTCCTGATCATTAATATCAGTTAAGTAATAAAACGAAGCACCAATCTCACCGTAATGAGATTGGGCTGCGTCTAAAAGGCTTGAATAGCGAGACTTTTGCTGATGTGAATCAATTTTACCGCAAAAAAGGAAGCAAATCCGCGATGATATTCATCAGGAAAAAATGGTGCGAATTGTTATGTTACGAACGCCGAATTAAATGATCTTCATCTCTTCTGGTAAGAACAAATCTCAGCATTAAGTCAAATAACAACGGTCTTAATGGTGTTAACGATTATCGGAGCCTGAAGGATAGTGGTAAACACTGCGGCTAATATCCAGCAAACGACAGCTGCGACGCGTTCCAATGTCGAAGGTGGTTTGAAGGAAGTTAACGGCTTGCCGCTTCTCATTTGTAGTGAAGAAGTTTTTCAGCACGCTTTGCAGCATCTCTTTATCGGAACTCAACGACTGCAGTTCACGGGTAAGGTTTTGTAGTTGATCCTCCAACTCTTTGATTTTTCGTCCTTCTTCGGAAGAAAGCCCAGAGAACTTTTTCTTCCAGCTGTAGAAGGTGGCCTCGGAAATGCCAAGCTCTTCACAAATCTCCCTGACTTTCACTCCCGTTTCAGAAGCTTTAATGGCATTTGTGATTTGCTCTTCGCTATATCGTGACTTTCTCATAAATGCTCTTACCTTTCTTATCAATTAGTGGATGAGAATTACTGTATTAATATCTGGTACTGCAAAAAGAGTATTAATGCAGTATTAAAGTGCGCGATTAGAATTGCGAGGTTTAAATTAAGTTATTTAGAATAAATATCATCATGGGATAAATCTTATTTTATTCTGAATGCCATTGAACGCCTTCCTGGCTTTGGGTTTTTGATATAGATTCATTCCATCCCAAATGCAGAAAAATACTACAATCATTGGAAATACGGCATAACCTGTTTGTGAAAATCACAGGGTGTGCCAGTAAACCTTTGCTTCGAATTCAGGCTGAAATCGTTTACATCCGCAGAGTTTCGCACCAGATTTAATCGGAATTTTCCTGAATTCATTCAAAGAATCCTGACGGGAGTCTCATTTTTCGGACCAGTTTGGTTTGAAGTTATTAATTTAAGTCAGGCCCACTGAGCGCTTGTTAATTCATTTCAAGGACGTTGTACCGAAAGGCAGTTGCTGTAAGTAATACTAAGGATCAGTCGATGAAATTGAGCGTAATGTCTAATGCCGCCTGGATGATGTCTGAGAAGATCGTCTCGGTGTTTGGCGTCATATTTGTGACCTCCTACGTGGCGAAGTCATTTGGCCCGACCATATTCGGTCAGATGGCGTTTTCAACCTCGTTGTTCTCGATGGTACAGACCGTAGCGATTTTCGGTACCGAAACCATCCTGTTCAAACGCATCAGCAAGAGCGCGCCGAAAGGGCTGCGGTTGATGGCGGTGGCGCGCACCTTGCGGTTGGTCTTATTACTGCTGACCTCCATCCCGGTGTTGATTTGGGTGTGGTACAACATGCAGGAAAATTTCCTCGCATTTGCCCTGGCCTCGTTTATCTCTTCCGTATTTGTGACGCAGGATACGTTCAGCGTCTATAACAACGCGCGCCTGGCTTCCCGGCTTAACACGGTGGCTAACTCGGTCGGTCTGCTATTGGGCTTTATCCTGAGTTTCACCATTGCCTGGCTGCATCTCAATCCCTTGTGGCTGACGCTGTCGATTGTGCTGGTCACGCTGGTGCCGTACGTCATTAAACGGTCTAACTTTTACCGCGAAAACCAGGACATGGCGCCACCGCAGGAGAAGCGCAATACCTACCTGCGTTATCTGCTGTACGCCGGTTTACCGTTGGCAATTTCCAGCATCTTCATTTCCGTGCAGGTTAAGGCCGCCCAGATGTTTCTGGCGGGTATAGCCTCCGCTCGCGATCTCGGCCTGTTTGCTGCCGCCAATACCATTTCGGCGTCCTGGATATTCATTCCGGTTGCCATCATCACTTCCTGCTTCTCGGAGATCTTCCGGGAGCGCGGAGCAGCTGCCATCAAGCTCACTGCGCGGCTGAACGGCTATGTCATGGGTGTTTCATTGTTGTTGTTAGCGGTGATCGCGCTGTATGGCGAGCAAATCATCATCGCTTTGTATGGTCACGAGTACACACAGTCAGGGAGTCTCATTACGTTACTGTCGTTAGCAACCTGCTTTTCGGCAATGGGGACCGTAGCGTATCGCTACATGGTGAAAGAGGGCGGATTTAACTATCTGCTGAAGAAGATCATCTGCCTGATGGTGATCAGTCTGCCGCTGTCGTGGTGGCTGATCCAGGGCTACGGCATCATGGGTGCCGCCTGGAGCGTCTTCATCTCTGAACTTCTGTCCCTCACCGTAATGAATTACTTCTTCAATAACGGCGTCATTCAGAAGATTCAAGTTTCCTCACTCAACTACAAAACCTACAAATGAGGTCCGATATGCTCAAGTTGAAAGATGAACTCAGAAGAAGTGTCCAGTACTTCATCAAGAAGATGCCCTGGGCTTACCAGGACCGCATCTATTACTTTCATAAATTCCGCAAACTGCCCAATTTGCGTCAACCGAAAGTGTTTAATGAGAAGGTGCTGTACCGGAAATTCGTTTTTGGCGATTACCAAATCTATGGCCGCCTGTCGGATAAATATTCGGTGCGCGAATACATCGCCGAGAAAGTGGGCAGCGAATACCTGATCCCATTGGTGTATGAGACCAGCGACCCGCACTCGCTGCATACGCTGCCGAGTTGGAAGAACACGGTCATTAAGCCCAATCACGGCTCCAATATGGTGGAAATCCTGCTGGAAGAGCCGGATGCGCTGAAGAAGCAGAAAATTATCAGTGACTGCCATCGCTGGTTGAAGACCGACTTTGCCAATGAAGCGCGTGAGATTCACTATCGCTACATCAAGCCGCGTATCCTGGTGGAGCAGTACATTGGTGATGGCAAAACTGCGCCGATTGATTACAAGTTTCACATGTTCAACAAGCGTGACGGCAGCTTTGAATATGTGCTGCAGGTGATTTACAACCGATGTAACCCGTTACTGTCGATGAATTTTTATGTGAACAACCTCAATGAGGCGTACCACAAAATTCGCGATACCGGGCTGGATGTGAATCCACAAATGGCGCAGTTACAGCACGCATTAGCGCTGAGTAAAACCCTGGCGAGCGATTTTGATTATGTGCGTGTGGACTGGTATATCGATGGTGATCGGATTTACTTTGGCGAGCTGACGTTTACGCCAGGTGCCGGGTTAGTGACCGGGTTGGACCGTGGATTAAACCAGATGATGGGTGATATGTGGATTCAAGACCGCCGCGGTACGCAGATACCGGGTGTGACGGTGCCGGAAGTCGCTATTCCAGCCGTACTGAAGAAAATTTGAGTATCACACAGCAAAATAAAAAACCCCGCTTAGCGGGGTTTTTTATTGGCTGCGATTAAGGCATCGGCCAATCAGCAGGCGTCTGGCTCATCACTTCAACGAAGGCGTTTTTGGAGATTTCCATGAAGTTGTGCAGATTTTCCATGCTCAGGGTAATGCCGAGCAGGCCGGTAACGAACCAGCATGACATGCCTACACCAATACCGCCGCACATCAGTGCCATCACGTGGTGACTGTTCTGACGCAGTTTAATTTTCATGGTGCTGGCAAAGAACATCATGATGGCGCTGAGCAGCTCCCAACGCATGACGATTAAACTGGTGGTTAACGTAGCCATCTGCAAAAACCTCTTCAAATCAGTAATATCCCTGACATTGATTGGACATCACTGGCGGCAAAGAAGGAGGGTCAGGGAGGCCCTTCTGGCCGTCTTACGCGGGGGTAAATCTGTGACTTGGGTCACATTATATCACCCGATTTGAAAGTTTGAACAAAATTTATACCTGGTATGGTAGAAAGATTTTTATCGAAGCGGGGGAGATGGCAGAGGCAAAGCGGGAAGGTGCGCCCGTGAAGGGCGCGCAGAATGTCACTGAACCGGGCAGCACTCGCCGGTTGTGCGCTGGGCAAAGCTGTTCATGTTTTCACTGCAATCGAAACTCAGCAGACGCGGACGCTGAATCATCGCCTGACGGCGCATGGTGTGACGATAGGCGGTCGGCGTCTGGGAAAACTGACGGCGGAACACGCGCGAAAAAGTTTGCTGTGAATCGTAACCGTATTGCATCGCGATATCGAACACTGGACGCTGAGTCTGGCGTAACGCTTCAGCGGCCAGAGTCAGGCGGCGCTCACGAATATAGCCACCCAGCGTTTGTTTCGTCACGGTACGGAACATACGCTGCAGGTGCCATTTTGAGTAGCCGGATTTTGCTGCCACTTCGTCGATCGACAGGGCCTTATCCAGATTTTCATCGATCCAGTGTGTCAGTGAATGAATGATTTCCTGTTGCATCATAGCCTCATCCTTCTGAAAGGTTTATCGGGTTTGAAATTCGAAGTTTTGATGGGGTGCGAGTATAATTCCTCAAGTTAACTTGAGGTAAAGGCCCTAAATGAAAAAAGAACGCAATTACCCAAAACCGGTGTTAACGCCGGGTGAAGTGGCGAAACGTAGCGGCGTGGCCGTTTCCGCGCTGCACTTTTATGAAACCAAAGGTTTAATTTTCAGTTCGCGCAATGGCGGCAATCAACGGCGTTACAGCCGCGATGTGCTGCGCCGTGTGGCGATTATCAAGATTGCGCAGCGCATCGGTATTCCGCTGGCCACTGTCAGCGACAGTTTGATGCATGTACCAGCCAACAAGCGTATGTCGACGCAGGAGTGGGATGCGCTGACGCAGCACTGGCGTGAAGAGCTGGATAAGCGTATCGAAACCCTGACGCGCCTGCGCAACGATTTGGATGGGTGTATTGGCTGTGGCTGCTTATCGATGCGCGATTGTCCACTGCGCAATCCCGGTGACCGTCTGGCACAGCAAGGTTCGGGGGCGGTGTTACTCGATCCTGAGCAAGACGAGCACAAAGGTTAATCCGCTATACTTGCCGGGAGACTTTGACCGGCAAGGAAAACCGCATGATTACCGTTCACCATCTGGAAAATTCCCGTTCGCATCGCGTGTTGTGGCTGCTGGAAGAGCTGTCGGTGCCGTATCAAATTAAACGTTATCAGCGCGAGGACACGCTGCTGGCGCCAGAGTCATTAAAGAAAATTCACCCGTTGGGGAAGTCGCCGGTGATTACCGATGGCAATCGGGTGATCGCCGAGTCAGGGGCGATTCTGGCGTATCTGCAGCAGAAATATGACAGCGAGCATTTGTTCGCCATCACGGACGAGGATGAACAGATTCAGGCGCGTTACTGGCTGCATTACGCAGAAGGGTCGCTGATGCCATTGCTGGTGATGAAGCTGGTGTTTGGGCAACTCGGGAAGAAGCCGGTGCCGTGGATTTTACGTCCGGCAGGCGTGGCGTTGAGCAAAGGGATTCAGAAGGCCTGGTTGAACAAGCAGCTAAAACTGCACGGCGACGTGATTGAGCAGCATCTTAGCCAGCATCGTTATTTCGCCGGGTCACGGTTTAGCATCGCCGATGTGCAGATGAGTTTCCCGCTGCTGGCGTTGCAAGTGCGGGGATCGTTGAAAGAGATGCCGGCCACCGCACGCTGGCTGGAATCGATGCAGCAACGTGCTGCCTGGCAACGCGCGATTGAGCAGGGCGGGGCGATTACGTTTAGTTAGTTTGTCGCTGCAGTGCTGTGGGTTGGGTGCTGTGAGTTGGGTGCTATAGGTTGAGTGCTGTGGGTTAGTCGTTGTGGGTTGGGTGCTGTGGATTATCGCTGTGAGTTGATTGCCATGCCCATCAAAGGCCCGCCCGATCGCAAAGGAATAACGCATCCATGCAGATCGGCCGCGCCGTCCATGGCGCGGACGCTTTGCTCTTCGGGCTGGCCTTTGCTGGGCCTCAAGTTAATTATCGCTTCATGAGGCATCCACCTCTTACCATCGGTGCAGTTGGAGAGGAAAACTGTGCGATGAATGAAAAATATCGATATTTTCCAGCCAGTTCCGACCCCTTAAGTTTCGCCAAAAGCAGTGTAACCACATTGTTAACCCGCGCCAGTCTGCGCTTTATCCTGCCTGATAATCGATTAGTAGTTGAAAACCCCATAGCAAACGCCAGATAATCGTTTGCCTTTTTCCGTGTCCCCCTTTTACGACCTGGAATACGCGGCCACGTAAACGTTTGCCTCTTTTCTCTTTGAGAACCTTCACCAGGATGATGCGCAAACGCGGGCCGTGGGGCTCATTACATCTTAAAAAACGCAGAGGATTTACTATGTCTGGCGACTCACGCCCGGCCAGTGGAAAACTGGACGCCTGGTTCAACATCTCGGCACGCGGCAGCAGCGTGCGTCAGGAAATTTTGGCGGGGCTAACCACCTTTTTAGCCATGGTTTACTCCGTCATTGTCGTACCGGGTATGCTGGGTAAAGCCGGCTTCTCGCCGACTGCCGTGTTTGTAGCGACCTGCCTGGTCGCCAGCTTTGGTTCGATCATCATGGGATTGTGGGCCAACCTGCCCATGGCGATCGGCTGTGCGATTTCCCTGACCGCCTTCACCGCGTTTAGCCTGGTGCTGGGCCAGCACATTAGCGTCCCGGTTGCCCTTGGCGCGGTATTCCTGATGGGCTTGCTGTTCACGTTGATTTCGGTCACCGGGATTCGCGCCTGGATTTTGCGTAACCTGCCGATGGGCGTGGCGCACGGCACGGGAGTCGGTATTGGCTTGTTCCTGCTGCTGATTGCGGCCGATGGTATTGGCCTGGTTGTGAAGAACCCAGCGCCGGGCTTGCCGGTGGCACTCGGCCACTTCACCTCGTTCCCGGTGATTATGGCGCTGATCGGGCTGGCGGCCATCTTTGGTCTGGAAAAACGTCGTGTGCCAGGCGGAATTTTGCTGACCATCGTAGCGATTTCTGTGGTGGGTCTGATCTTTGATCCGGCTGTCACCTATCAGGGGCTATTCGCTATGCCGAGCCTGAAGGATGCCAACGGCCAATCCGCGATGTTTAGTCTCGATATCATGGGTGCGCTGCAACCGGTGGTGCTGCCAAGTGTGCTGGCGCTGGTGATGACCGCGGTATTTGATGCCACCGGCACCATTCGTGCAGTGGCGGGCCAGGCGAATCTGCTGGATAAAGACGGCCAGATCATTAACGGTGGCCGCGCGTTGACCACCGACTCCGTCAGCAGCCTGTTTGCCGGTTTAGTCGGTGCTTCGCCTGCGGCGGTGTATATCGAATCTGCAGCCGGAACGGCTGCGGGCGGTAAAACTGGCCTGACAGCGATTGTCGTCGGTCTGTTGTTCCTGTTGATTCTGTTTATGTCCCCGCTGGCCTATCTGGTTCCGGCCTACGCGACGGCGCCAGCGTTGATGTACGTTGGCCTGCTGATGCTGAGCAACGTGGCGAAGATTGACTTCAATGACTTTGTCGATGCGATGTCGGGTTTGGTCACCGCCGTGTTCATCGTCCTGACTTGCAACATCGTGACTGGCATCATGCTCGGCTTCGGCTCGTTGGTGATTGGCCGCCTCTTTGCGGGTGAATGGCGCAGGCTGAACGTGGGCACCGTGGTGATTGCTGTTGCCCTGGTGGTCTTCTACGCGGGTGGCTGGGCCATCTGACTTTTGAACGCGCTTATTTCCAGATAAGTCTCTTTCTGGTTCACGCCGCACGCAGGGTTGCCCCTTTGTGCGGCGTTTTGTTTTACACTTTCCTGCGCAACAACATCGCTTTAATGAAATTGATTCGCCTAAGGAAAGCATGGAAATCTTCTTTACTATTCTCATCATGACGCTGGTGGTGTCACTCTCCGGCGTGGCGGCGCGCATATTGCCGTTCCAAATTCCCCTGCCGTTGGTGCAGATTGCCGCTGGTGCATTGCTGGCCGTGCCAAGCTTTGGCCTGCATGTCGATTTTGACCCCGAACTGTTCCTCGTGCTGTTCATTCCGCCGCTGCTGTTTGCCGATGGCTGGAAAACGCCGATTAACGAATTCCTGCACCACGGACGCGAAATCATGGGCCTGGCACTGGTGCTGGTGCTGATTACCGTGGTCGGAATTGGTTATCTGATTTACTGGCTGGTGCCGGGTATTCCGCTGATCCCTGCCTTCGCGCTGGCTGCGGTGCTGTCACCTACCGATGCCGTGGCGCTCTCCGGCATTGTCGGGGAAGGGCGCATCCCGAAAAAGATCATGTCGATTGTGCAGGGCGAAGCCCTGATGAACGACGCATCCGGCCTGGTATCACTGAAGTTTGCGGTCGCGGTGGCGATGGGCACCATGGTGTTTACCTGGGGCGGCGCCAGCGTGGAGTTCCTCAAAGTGGCGGTCGGCGGTCTTGTCGCCGGTGTGGCGGTATGCTGGCTATATGGCCGCTCGCTGCGTCTGCTGAGCCGCTGGAGCGGTGACGATCCGGCGACGCAAACCGTGCTACTGCTGCTGCTGCCTTTCGCCTCTTATCTGATTGCTGAGCATCTGGGCGTTTCAGGTATCCTCGCGGCAGTTGCGGCGGGTATGACCATCACGCGCTCTGGCATTATCCGCCAGGCACCGCTGGCGATGCGTTTACGTGCGAATAGCGTATGGCAGATGCTGGAGTTTGTGTTTAACGGCATGGTGTTCCTGATGCTGGGCCTGCAACTGCCGGACATTCTGGAAACCTCCGTCGCGCAAGCCAATGCCGATCCGAACGTCGAGCTGTGGATGCTGTTCACCGATGTTGCCCTGGTGTATGTCGCCTTGATGATCGTGCGCTTTGGCTGGTTGTGGATGATGCAACGTGCCAGTTTGCGTTTCCTGAAGAAGAAGCCGCTGGAATTCTCAAACTACTCATTCCGTGAGTTGCTCATCGCCTCTTTTGCCGGTGTGCGTGGTGCCATTACATTGGCCGGTGTGCTGTCGATTCCGCTGTTTCTTAGCAATGGCGAACCGTTCCCGGCGCGCTATGAGCTGGTGTTTATTGCCACCGGCGTGATTCTGTTCTCGCTGTTTGTCGGGGTGATTCTGCTGCCGATATTGTTACGCGGTATGGAAAGTACCGATAAATCGGGACATCGCCGTGAAATCCAGCATGCGCGTGCGGCAATGGCCAATGTGGCGATTGAGAGCCTGCACAAAATGGAGCAGCGACTGGAAAACGATGCAGAAGAGAATATCGATCCGGAACTGTTGAAAGAGGTCAGTCTGCGTGTGATTGGCAATCTGCGCCGCCGCGTGGTGGGCAAAGATGAGGTCGATCAGGCGCTGTTTGCCGAAAACCTGGAGCGTCGTTTCCGCCTCAATGCCCTGCGTGCCGAGCGCGCCGAGGTTTACCATCTGCGCGCGACGCAGGAGATCTCCAACGAGACGATGCAGAAGCTGTTGCGCGATCTCGACCTGCTGGAAGCGTTGTTGATTGAGAAAGAGGAGTAAGCACAGCTCAACAGCTAGCATATAGCGCCGCTACACCGATAACCGTGGCGGCGCGTCCGGCCAATGCTCGCGGCAGCAATCTATCCACGCCTGCGCACTGCGCGACAGATAGCTGCCTTCTCGCCAGATCAAACCCAGACTCCACTGCAACTCCGATTCCAGTGGCAACCATAGCAGCGATTGCTTATCCAGCCGCTGGCAAATCGGCTCGGGTAAAATTGCCAGTCCCATTTCGGCTTGTACCATTGCTGCCAGGAAATCCCACTGCGCGCTGCGCACCGCAATCTCCGGCGTCAGCCCCTGACGCTGAAATGCCTTCATCAACTGACGATTAAGCGAGAACTCTTCATTCAGGATCAGCAGT
>NZ_CAJCKS010000062.1:0-28575 GCF_903970985.1 Pantoea sp. ME81
CGTGCTGTCGGCATCTGTGCCATTGAGGTGGCCGTAGGTCTGCAAGACCCGTGGTACAACTTCCGTGTGGGCACCCAGGTGCACGCGTCGAAAGAGTTAAACGTTTATGCCAGCTTGCCAACACTGTCGTTAAGTAACGATCACACCGGCAGCAGCGAGCTGTGCACCCTGTTCCTCGATCCCGATTATCGTGATGGCAAAAATGGCCATCTGCTGTCGAAATCCCGTTTCCTGTTTATGGCAAATTTCCGCGACCGCTTTATGAAGCATGTGGTGGCAGAGATGCGCGGTGTCAGTGATGACACCGGTCATTCCCCGTTCTGGGACAGCGTCGGTAGCCGTTTCTTCTCCATGGAGTTTCGTGAGGCCGATTTCCTCAGCGGCACCGGGCAGAAAGCCTTTATTGCCGAGCTGATGCCAAAGCATCCGCTGTATATCCACTATCTCAGCGAAGCGGCGCAGAAGGTGATTGGTGAAGTGCATCCGAAAACGGCCCCCGCGCGCGCCGTGCTGGAAGCCGAAGGGTTTCGTTATCTCAATTACGTCGACATCTTTGACGGCGGCCCAACGCTGGAGTGCGAGATTGATCGCATTCGCGCCATTCGTAAAAGCCATCTGCTGCAGGCCGAAGCCGGGGAAGCGGATGAAAGCTGGCCGCTGTGTCTGGTCGCCAACGGTGATTACCAGCATTTCCGCGTGGTGCTGCTGCCTGTCGATATGGCAAGCGGGAAAGTCCGCATCAATGAACATCAGCGCACGGCGTTGCGCTGCGATTATGGCGATGCATTGCGTGTGGTCACGTTGTGCCGCGAGGAGAAAAAAGCATGACGCACTTCATTAATGGTCAATGGCTGACAGGCGGCGCGGAAGCGTTAACCAAACAAAACCCGGTGAACGGTGAAACATTGTGGCAGGGTCGGGCAGCGACCGGTGCGCAGGTGGCGGCGGCTTGTGAAGCGGCGCGCGCGGCCTTTCCCGCGTGGGCACGCAGGCCGTTTGCGGAACGTCAGGCGGTAGTGGAAGCCTTCGCCACATTACTTGAAAGCCACAAAACTGCGCTGGCAGAGACCATTGCTAAAGAAACCGGCAAGCCGCGCTGGGAAACCCTGACCGAAGTGCAGGCGATGATCAATAAGATTGCCATCTCGGTGAAAGCCTACCACACGCGTACCGGAGAGCAGGCCGACGGCGAAAGTTCGCTGCGCCATCGTCCACATGGTGTGCTCGCGGTGTTTGGTCCTTACAATTTCCCCGGCCATCTGCCGAACGGTCATATCGTTCCTGCACTGCTGGCGGGTAACTGCGTGGTGTTCAAACCGAGTGAACTCACGCCGATGACCGCGGAAAAAACTGTCGAACTGTGGGATCAGGCGGGACTGCCAGCGGGCGTGATAGCGCTGTTGCAGGGCGCGCGCGAAACCGGGCAGGCACTGGCGCATGAGCCACAAATCGACGGCCTGCTGTTTACCGGCAGCGCCGCAACCGGCTATCACCTGCATCGTCAGTTTGCCGGGCAGCCGGAGAAAATGCTGGCCCTGGAGATGGGGGGTAACAATGCGCTGATTGTTGAAGATCCTTCAGACCTTGATGGTGCAGTACACATCGCGATTCAGTCTGCCTTTATTACCGCTGGGCAGCGCTGTACCTGTGCACGTCGTCTGCTGGTGAAAAGCGGAGCAGCAGGCGATGCCTTCCTGCAGCGTTTGGTGGAAGTGACCGCGCGTCTGCAACCTGGCGCATGGAATGCTGAACCGCAACCCTTTATGGGCAGCGTGATTTCACCTGCCGCCGCCGGACATATTTACGCAGCCTGGCAGCAGCGTATCGATCTGGGCGGTAAGGTGTTGCTGGCGATGCACTGGCCCGAACGCGACAGCGCCATTATCACTCCAGGCATTATTGAGATGACCGACGTGGCGAAACTGCCTGACGAAGAGGTGTTTGGTCCGCTGCTGCAGGTGATCCGTTACGACGAGTACGATCAGGCGATTCGTATCGCTAACCAGACGCGTTACGGTTTGTCCTGTGGCTTGATTTCTCCGCAGCGTGCGCAGTTTGACCAGCTGCTGCTGGAAGCGCGAGCCGGCATTGTTAACTGGAACAAACCATTAACCGGTGCCGCTAGTTCAGCGCCGTTTGGCGGTGTGGGTGCTTCCGGTAACCATCGCGCCAGTGCCTGGTATGCTGCGGATTACTGCGCGTGGCCGATGGCATCTTTAGAGAGCCCAAGCCTGGCCTTGCCGGGCAGCTTATCGCCGGGACTCGATTTCTCCGCGGAAGGAACTGAATAATGAAAGCGTTTGAAGCCAATTTTGATGGTCTGGTCGGCCTGACGCACCATTACGCCGGGCTCTCCTTTGGAAATGAAGCGTCAACGCGCAATCAACTGCAGCCTTCAAACCCGCGCCTGGCCGCAAAGCAGGGCCTGCTGAAAATGAAGGCGCTGGCGGACATGGGCTACGTGCAAGGGGTGATCCCTCCGCATGAGCGGCCGAATATCCCGCTACTGCGCCAGCTCGGTTTTGCTGGCTCGGACGAACAGGTACTGGCGAAAGCGGCTCAGCAGGCGCCGCAGCTGTTGTCTGCTGCCAGTTCTGCCTCGGCAATGTGGGTGGCCAATGCCGCCACTGTATCGCCTTCGGCTGATAGCGCCGATGGCCGCGTGCACTTCACCGTGGCTAACCTCAACAATAAATTCCACCGTGCCATCGAAGCGCCGGAAACCGCCGACTTGCTGCGCGCCATTTTCCGCGATCCACAACATTTCAGCGTGCATGATGCTTTGCCACAGGTGGCGCTGTTTGGCGATGAAGGTGCCGCCAACCATAACCGCTTTGGTGCGGACTACGGCGATGCGGGTGTTCAGCTGTTTGTTTATGGTCGTGATGGTCAACAGCAGGGTGCTGCACCGGCACGTTATCCGGCACGTCAGACGCGGGAAGCCAGTGCCGCGGTGGCGCGCCTGCATCAGCTCGACGACGATCGCACGCTGTTTGCTCAGCAAAACCCGCTGGTGATCGATCAGGGCGTATTCCACAACGATGTCATCGCCGTTAGCAACCAGCAGGTGCTGTTCTGCCATGAAGAGGCGTTTGTCGATCAGCCGGCGTTATTACTACAGCTGGCTGCGCGGGTGCCCGGTTTCCAGCCGATTGTGGTGCCGCGCGATAAAGTGTCAGTAGCCGACGCGGTGAATACCTATCTGTTTAACAGCCAACTGTTGCAGCATCCTGAAGGTGGCATGCGACTGGTGCTGCCAGAAGAGTCACGCCAGCACGCCGGCGTATGGCGCTATTTGACCGGGCTGGTGGAGAGCGGCGGGCCGATTCGCGAACTCACGGTGTTCGATCTGCGTGAGAGCATGTGCAACGGCGGCGGACCAGCCTGTCTGCGTTTGCGCGTGGTGCTCAATGACGCAGAGCGTCAGGCCCTGAATCCAGCGGTATTGATGAATGATCGCCTGTTCAACACCCTGAACAGCTGGGTGGATCGCCACTATCGTGATCGCCTCACGCAAGCCGATTTGGCCGATCCGCAATTACTGCGTGAAGGACGCACCGCGCTGGATGAGCTGACACAGCTGCTAGACTTAGGCAGTGTCTACGCATTTCAGCGTTAACCTCAGAGGGTAAGTGAAGCTTCTGAGTTGAAAAGGAGTGTACATGCAGGATTTTCTACAACAAACCCTGTCAGGTAAGCCGCCGCAGCAGCGGCAGGGCAGCAATGCCCATTTACAGTGGCAGTGGCATGATGAGGGCATTCTATCCCTGACCCCCCATGCACCGACGCATCAGGCGTTGGTGCTGTCAGCGGGCGTACACGGCAACGAAACGGCCCCGGTTGAGATTCTTAACCTGTTGCTGACGCCACTGCTACGCGGAGAACAACCGTTAGCGGTGCGCTTGCTGGTGATATTGGGCAATCCCGATGCGCTACGTAGCGGCAAGCGCTATCAGCAATATGATATCAACCGTTTGTTCGGAGGGCGCTGGCAGAAGGTCTCCGATTTGCCTGAAGCTCAACGCACGCTGCGGCTGGAGCAGGCGCTGGAACAGTTCTGGCGCGAGTGTCGCGATCATGAAGTGCGCTGGCATCTCGATCTGCATACCGCAATTCGCGGCTCATACCATGCGCGTTTCGGCGTGATGCCGCTGAATCCTCAACCGTGGCCGCAGGACTTCCTGCACTGGCTGGCGGCAGCTGAATTGGAAGCGCTGGTGTTTCATCGTTCCCCAGGCGGCACCTTTACCCATTACAGCTGTGAACATCACGATGCGGCCAGCTGCACGCTGGAGCTGGGTAAAGCGCTGCCGTTTGGTGAAAATGATCTCAGCCAGTTTGCGGCCGTGCAGCTGGCGCTGGCAGCATTGTTGTACGGTGAGCCACTGCCAGAGGTGCGGGAACAGCCGCGCCACTATCGCGTGGCGCAGCAGATTACCCGCCACGGCGACGCGTTTGTGCTGCACATGGGGCCAGAGACTCTGAACTTTACCGCCTTCCCGCAAGGCACGTTGCTGGCAGAAGAGGGGGAGACGCGCTACTACGTGCAGCAGGCGCGCGAATATGTGCTGTTTCCCAACCCAAATGTTGCCGCAGGACTGCGTGCTGGCTTGATGCTGGTGGAAGAAAACGAGCAAACGCAGGCACTGACGTTATAAATAAGGTGGGTGAAGAAAATTCACCCATTTTTCCCTTCCGCAAATCCGACAATACCGTTACACTCCTCCTTAATTCCTGCGCATTTCCCTTTGATTGTCATACTCTTTTGCAATTCCTCACGCATTTCTTCTCTTTCTCTCCATGATTGCCTGATTACTGTCTTTTATGCTTTCAGGGCTTTACTCAGACTCTGAGTAGTTGACGTTTGGCGTCGTATGCTTGTTTCCGAAGACGCGACACACCTTGTCGTCATGAAACTGAATAGTAAGGACAAATATTATGCGTAAACTCACTTCCCTGTTCCTGGCTACTGCAATGGCTCTTGGTGCTGCCAACATCGTCCACGCTGCAGCGGACAATCTGACACCACCGCCAGCAGGTAGCGAAAAACCGATGCACAAGCCGCCAATGCATCATCACGGTATGGAGATGATGTTCAAAGGCCTGAATTTAACGGATGCGCAGAAAGCGCAGATCAAGACCATCATGCGTGACAGCCATAAAGAGATGAAACGTCCTTCTCTGGAAGAGCGTCGTGCCAACCACAGCATCATCGCTTCAGATACTTTCGATAAAGCGAAAGCCGAAGCGCAGGCTGAGAAAATGACCGCCAACGCGAAAGATCGTGCGGTGAGCATGATGGAAACACAGAACAAGATTTACAACGTGCTGACGCCTGAGCAGAAAAAACAGTACAACGCCAACTTTGAGAAACGTCTGACAGAGAAAGGCCCGCATGACGGTAAAATGCCGCCACCGCCGGCTGATGGTGAATAAGCCGTTTAGCTAATCGGTTTGAGACCGCCGACGTTGTCCACTGCATCTGATGCTTTGGGCAGCGTCGGCGGTTTTGTTTTAGAGTTCAATCAGCGGGAAAACCCCGGACAGTAGCGGGCGGCACAAAATTTTATAGCCGTCATGATCAAAACCCTGGCGTGCGCGCTGCAGTTGGCGGGCCTCTGCTTCGGTAGCGACCGAACCGAGCCAGAACCAGTGATCGATGACGTGAATCTGCGTCATCTCCGTGCCCACTTCCACCATGCCAACCGGGCCTTGCCACGGCCAGCACACCACGCGCATCTGTTCCAATGCCTGATGCAACCGTTGCTGATGGGCTTCAATGGATTCGTTGCCGCAACACGCCCCAGCACAGCGTTTTAGCGCGGCGCGAAAACAGCCGCGTCCCGGCGTTAACCGCTCCAATCCCAGCAATCCATGGCACAGGCGCTGTTCATCGGCGATCGTTTTGAGTTTTTCCATGGCCGCAAAGCGGCTGCGAAATAAGCCGTAGAGATTCGGTGAGCACGAGAAGTCGAGATCTTTGGCGTACACCACCTGCGGAGGGCCATCGCCAAGCTGCAATGAACACAGCTGACGATTTTTGCGCAGGCGCTTATTAAACAGCGGCTGTTGGGTTTTGATCATCTGCGCTTCCAGCAGTTGCGCGCCAAGATCGCCCGCGGTAGGGATCCAGGTGACGCGTCGCGCCTGGCGCAACATGTTGGCTTCGTCCGGGGTGCGAAAATGCGACATCACCCGACTGCGCAGGTTGACGCTTTTGCCGATATATAACGGCAGGTTAGCGCTGTCACCGTGAAAGGTGTAAACGCCAGGCTGATTAGGCAAACCTTCCAGCCATTGGCGTAAATGTTCGGGATATTGATAAATCGCGGCCGCATCAAATTCGAGGCGGTGGCTGGCTGCACGTCTGACCAAAATACACTCCGACTACTGGTTGTCTGTCCAGTATATCAGCGTGATGCTTTTCTCGCCAGTCAGCGGCAGGAGGAGGGCGTTTCCCGCGACAGCGGCGGGAAACGTAGAGCGGTTACTTTTTCCAGAAGTCGTCGAACACGGTGATCGGCGGACGACGTTTGTGTTCGGTTTTCAGATACCAGCCTTCAATGATCTTCGCGGCGGCGGCATCGATGGTTTTGCCTTCCAGATAAGCGTCAATCTGTTGATAGGTGACGCCTAGTGCCACTTCGTCCTGCAAGCCAGGACGATCGTCTTCCAGATCGGCAGTAGGATGCTTCAGATACAAGTGTTCCGGGCAGCCGAGGGTTTTTAACAGCTGTTTTCCCTGACCTTTGTGCAGGCGGAAAATCGGGTTGATATCGCTGCCGCCGTCACCGTATTTGGTGAAGAAACCGGTCACGGCTTCGGCCGCATGGTCGGTGCCCACCACCACGCCTTTGGTCATGCCGGCGATGCTGTATTGTGCCTTCATACGCTCACGCGCTTTTTCGTTGCCGCGCACGAAATCGGAAACCACGATGCCCGCCTCTTTCAACGCGCGCTCGCTGGCGAGAATCGCTTCCTTGATATTCACGACCAAAGTGCGATCCGGCTGGATAAACGCCAGCGCATCCTGACAATCATGCTCATCGGCCTGCACGCCATACGGCAGACGTACCGCAATAAAGGTGTAATCTTTGTCGCCGGTCTCTTCACGTAACTCGCGAATGGCGGTTTGTGACAGAATGCCGGTTAGCGTGGAGTCCTGTCCGCCGCTGATGCCGAGCACCAGGGTTTTCAGGAATGGATTGGCTTTCAGGTAGGATTTCAGAAAATCGACGCTGACGCGGACTTCCTGTTGCGGATCGATAACGGGTTTAACACCCAACGCTTCAATGATTTCCTGCTGCAGTGACATGAACCTCTCCTCAAGTCAGTAGCCTGACGGCACAATACGAATCATCTGCTAAAGCTAACGCCTCCGCTGGCAAACAACAAGCCGCATGGCTTGTTGTCGCACTTATTTGCAGGCTTTTCAGGCGCTTTTGGGTTTTTGTGCCAACAGGATGAACATCAAAATCGCCAGCATAAAGCAGCCAAAGATGGTGCCCGTCATGCTCGCCACCGAGGTACCGCCCAATCCGGTCACCGGCACGGCAATGGCGCCTAGCGTGAACATGGTGACGCCAATCACCGCCGAGGCGCTGCCTGCACGGTGTCCCTGACTTTGCATCGCCAATGACGAAGCCGTGGTGGCAATCACACCGTTACTGGCGATGGTGAAGAACAGTGCCAGCAGAATGATTGGCAATGGTGCACCGGTCAGGCCGGCTAATAGCAAGCAACCTGACGCCACGAACGCCAGCGTCAGTCCGCCTTTCAGCACACGATATTCACCCCACAGCGGGCACAAGCGTGCACTGGTTTGTGATGCAATAATCAGGCCGAAGCCATTGGCGGCGAAGCAGAAGCTAAACGCCTGCGGCGACAGGCCGTAGATTTGCTGTAATACGAACGGGGAAGCGCCAATGTAGGCAAACATGCCGGACATCATAAAGCCCTGCGTCAGGCAGAAGCCCATAAAGGGACGATGAGTGATCACCTGACCGAGTGCTGCCCAGGCGGAAAAGATTGAGCCCTGGCTGCGACGTTCGGCGGGCAGCGTTTCATGCAGTTTCCAGCGCGCAAGGAAGATCAGCAGTACAGCGATACAACCGAGCACTACAAAAATGCCGCGCCAGTTCAGCACCGTCATTAACACACCGCCGAGCACCGGTGCACCAATTGGCGCAAGGCCATTCACCAGCATCAGCAGGGCAAAGAAGCGAGTCAGTTCATGGCCGCTGTACATATCACGAGCGATAGCGCGTGATAATACCGCACCGCCTGCGCCCGCCAGACCTTCAAACAGACGCGCTACCAACAGAGAGTGAATGTCTTTTGCCAGCGCGCAGCCAATCGACGCGATAAATAACAGCACCAGCGACAGCAACAACGGGCGGATACGGCCAAACTTGTCGCTCATCGGGCCAAACAGCAATTGTCCAGCGCCGAGGCCCAGTAATCCTGCGGTCAAACTTAACTGCGCGGTGGCGGTTTCGGTATGCAGATCGCGCGCCAGTTCAGGTAAGGCGGGCAAGTACAAGTCGATACAGAGCGGTCCAAGTGCCGCGAGCAGGCCCAGCGTAATGGCGTAAACCAGCCGATTAGAGTGTGCAGGTGTCATTGATCCTCTGTTTTATTGATGTCTTAAGATTTTTTTGCCGGGGGATTATACGAAGCGCGAAGCGGCAACACAGCAACTTTACGAAAAACTAACGCTTCAGAATGGGCTTAAAGCGAAGCCATTGAGTTGATAAATCTGGATTTATGTTCCAGGCTTAGTGTGACATGGACAAAGAATGAGGAATATAAAGATGAATAAAGTGCTGGGATGTATCGCTGCTGCTGTGACGCTGGTAGCTCTGTCTGGTTGTACGACTTATGACAAAGCGGAAAGCTATGTGACTAAGCCGGTGGTTAAGGATGTGAAAAAAGGAATGACGCGCGATCAGGTTCGCCAGATTGCGGGTGCGCCATCAACTGAAATTACCATGGTACATGCCCGTGGTACTTGCCAGACCTATGTACTCGGCGAGCGTGATGGTAAAGCACAGACCTACTTTGTCAGTTACAACGATGTGGGCCGTGTCATGAACTACGGCTTCCAGAGCTGTAAAGACTACGATACCGATCCGCAAGCTGCACAGTAATTGCTGCCGAATACAAAAAGGCCCGTCGGTGACGGGCCTTTTTTCGTTTTACGCTTACAGTCCGTAAGGGCGGGGCACTTCAACGTAATTGCCGCCCATCTCACGCTGATAGTAGTGACCTTCCTGCACGTAATAGCGTTTTCCGTTGAAATCGAGCACGCGCATCCCACCTTCTGGCGGCGCTTCAGGCGCCTGAACCACCACGTAGGTATCACCCTGACGCTGGTAGTAGTTGCCATTCAGCATGTAATAAGTGAGACCGCCTATCAGTACCGCTGTCGCCGCCTCAGGTAAGAAGCGCAGCGGACCAGGACCGCCCCAACGTGGGCCACCACCCCAATGTGGACCTGGGCCGGGGCCCCAGCCGTAAGGGTGGGCAAAACTAATGGCGGGCGTTAATAAGGTTAACGCCAGCACCGAGGCGATAACGTTTTTCATCGGTGATTCTCCTGCTATGACTGATAGCAGAATTAGCCTTCTGACGACAAAACTCAAGTGAAAAGTGGCTGATTTTTCGTCTGTTTACCATGCTTAACGCTTTCCTGACGCTAGCGCCACGATCGGGGGGAATTGCGGAGTTTCAGCCATAAAAAAACGGCAGGCGATGAGGCCTGCCGTTGATGTTTTATCCGGGATTAACGATGCGCCAGTTCAGCGTGCTCGTCGCTCTCCAGCACTTTTTTATCGGTCAAACCGAGCCAGCGGCTGGTGAGTGAACCGGCCGTCATCGAACCATTGACGTTCAATGCGGTACGGCCCATGTCGATCAGCGGCTCGATGGAAATCAGCAGCGCAACCAGGGTCACCGGTAAGCCCATCGCTGGCAGCACAATCAGAGCGGCGAAGGTGGCGCCGCCGCCGACGCCGGCAACACCGGCCGAGCTCAGCGTAACGATACCCACCAGCGTGGCAATCCACATCGGATCAAACGGGTTGATGCCGACCGTTGGCGCAACCATCACTGCCAGCATGGTCGGGTACAAACCCGCGCAACCGTTCTGGCCAATGGTGGCACCGAAAGAAGCCGAGAAGCTGGCAATCGATTCCGGCACACCAAGACGGCGCGTCTGCGTTTCGACGTTCAGCGGAATACTGGCTGCACTGGAACGGCTGGTGAAAGCGAAGGTGATCACCGGCCATACTTTGCGGAAGAAGCGCATCGGGTTGATGCCGTTCACCGACAGCAGCAGGGCGTGCACGCCAAACATGATCGCCAGACCGAGATAAGAGGCCACCACAAAGCCACCCAGCTTGATGATGTCCTGCAGGTTAGAACCCGCCACCACTTTGGTCATCAGCGCCAGCACACCGTACGGCGTCAGCTTCATGATCAAACGCACCAGTTTCATCACCCAGGACTGCAGGGTATCAATTGCCACCAGTACGCGCTCGCCTTTGACTTTATCATCCTTCAGCAGCTGCAATGCAGCCACGCCGAGGAAGGCAGCGAAGATCACCACGCTGATGATGGAGGTGGGGTTAGCGCCCGCCATATCGGCGAACGGATTTTTCGGGATAAAGGAGAGCAGCAGCTGCGGCGTGCTGAGATCGGCAACCTTGCCTACATAGTTGCTCTGGATCGCGCTCAGACGTGCGGTTTCCTGCGCACCCTGCACCAGACCTTCTGCGCTCAGGCCAAACAGCCCGGTGACCATCACACCCACCAGCGCGGAGATCGCGGTGGTGAACAGCAATACGCCAATGGTCAGCACGCTGATCTTGCCGAGTGAAGAGGCGTTATGCAGACGCGCTACCGCGCTCAGGATTGACGCAAACACCAGCGGCATCACAATCATCTGCAGCAACTGGACATAACCGTTGCCGACAATGTTGAACCAGCTAATTGAATCCTTCACCACCGGGCTGTTTTCGCCATAAATGGTTTGCAGCGCCAGACCGAACAGCACGCCAATCACTAAGCCAGTCAGCACGCGTTTCGACAAGCTCCAGCTTTGGTTGCCAATACGATTCAAAAGAATCAGCAACGCAACGAAGGCGATGATATTAATAATGAGGGGAAAATCCATACTCGACTCCAGAGGTGTGCCGCACAGCACGTTTGGCTGGCACGGAAAACAGTAAGTTCCCGTCAGGGAATGTCAGGAATGTTACCAGTTCAGGAAAGTGCAGGCTTATACTCAAAAGGAATGGTTTATAACTTTATTGATTGATTTGCCTGGTTATTGACCGCCTTGGCCATTAACTAGCCGACCGACACCATTTTGCAGCGTATTAAACAGTTGCTCGGGCCAACCGTTGGCACCAAAAGAGGGCATACCTGCGGGAAACCACAATGCATATCCGACCAATGCGAGGCAAAGTGCGCGCTCCAGTTGATTGCCTTTCTGGCTATTGAGCAGCGGCAAACGGAAACGCCAGCGGCACGGCCACAGCAAGGGGACGCCTGCGGGGGTCAACATGTCGGCGACGATGTGACTGAGATAACCCAGCGTCATCCCCTGTAAGACATCAGCAGGCAGAAACCAGTCCGCCGGAACGTTAATCTGGAATAGCCACAGACTGATCGCCACCGCCAGCAAACTGTGGGTAAATCCACGATGACCAAAGGCGCGCGCAATGGGTTGTGAGATCCATTTCAGGCGCTGGCCTAACACAGATTTAGGATGGTCGATATCGGGCAGCAGACAGGTCAGCAGTGCAGCAGGCACGAGATGCCACCAGTCGGCGCTGGCCATCACTGGCGTCAGCTCCGCACGCTTAGCAAAAATCGCGCTGGCAATGGCAAAAATGATATGGCCTTCGGCCGTCATGATGAAACCTGGCTGCAAAAACTGTCGATGCATCCAGTATAGGGATTTATCCAGTGAAATAGAACGGTGACGCTGTAACGAAGCGTTAATATTTTTCGCTTTCCCGCGTCATAATGACGCGGGAAAAGAACAGGTTAGCGTGCTAACCATCCACCATCGACGGCCAGGGTGTAGCCGTGCACATAATCTGCAGCGTCAGAAGCCAGAAACACGATCGGACCCATCATGTCATCCGGAATACCCCAGCGTCCGGCAGGGATGCGCCCGAGGATCTCTTCGTTGCGTGATTCGTCATTACGCAGTTGTTCGGTGTTATTGGTTGCCATATAGCCTGGAGCGATGGCATTCACGTTAATGCCGTGTTTCGCCCACTCATTGGCCATCAGACGCGTTAAGCCCATCACCGCACTTTTCGACGCAGTATAAGAAGGCACGCGAATACCGCCCTGGAAGGAGAGCATTGAGGCGATATTGATAATCTTGCCGCCTTTGCCCTGAGCGATAAACTGACGCGCCACCTGCTGAGAAAGGAAGAACAGGCTTTTGCTGTTGATGTTCATGACATCGTCCCAGTCCTGCTCGCTGAAGTTGAGCGCATCCTCACGGCGAATGATGCCTGCGTTATTCACCAGAATATCGATGCGCCCAGCCTGAGCCACGGCTTGTTCAACAATCTGCGGCACCCCTTTCGGTTGAGTCAAATCGGCCTGAATCGACCAAAAGCGGCGCCCCAGGGCTTCAACTTTAGACTGTGTATCGGCAGGACCGGCACGGTTAACGCCAATGATGTCACAGCCGGCTTGCGCCAACCCTAAGGCCATCCCCTGACCTAAACCGGTATTACAGCCGGTGACCAGCGCAATTTTGCCTTCAAGATTAAATGCGTTAAGGATCATCTTTCGCTCCTGTTAGCGCAGCGCGCTGATGCTGACGTGGTCCATGTCATCGAACACCTGATTTTCGCCCACCATGCCCCAGATAAAGGTATAGCGCTGTGTGCCTACTCCGGCATGAATTGACCAGCTTGGTGAGATCACCGCCTGCTCGTTGTGCACCAGCAAATGGCGCGTTTCCTGCGGCTGGCCCATCATGTGGAAAACGGCGCTGTCATCTGCCATATCAAAGTAAAAGTACACTTCCATACGACGTTCATGGGTGTGGCACGGCATGGTGTTCCAGAGATTGCCGTCATCAAGACGCGTGAGTCCCATGGTGAGCTGGCAGGTGGGTAACACATCCGGCACGATAAATTTATTAATGGTGCGACGGTTTGAGGTCGCGGCATCCCCTAACGTGGCTTTGACTGCATCCTGCAGGGTGATCTTTTTATCCGGATAACGGGTATGTGCGGGTGCGCTGTTGTAGTAAAACTTCGCTGGAAGGTTGGCGTTGCTGCTGCGGAAAACCACGCTTTTGGCGCCCTGGCCAACATACAGCGCCTCCTGATGGCCCACCTCCCAGGTTTTGCCATCGACGTCAATCAAGCCCGGTCCGCCAATGTTGATCACGCCCAGTTCGCGGCGTTCGAGAAAATAGCTCACGCCCAGTTGTTTGCCGACTTCTTCACCGATCGTCACCGACTGCTGGATTGGCATGACACCACCAATGATGATGCGATCAATGTGGCTGTAAGTGAGGGTGTAATGGTCTGCCTCAAAAATTTTCTCGATCAAAAATTCGCGACGTAATCCGGCGGTGTCCAGATTTTTTGCATGCTCAGTATGAATGCTTTGACGAACGTCCATCTCAGACCTCTCAAAGTTGAAGGAAGTGTCCCGAAGTGGGTCTTTGGGCATCTTAGGCAGGATGGGATGTGAATTCAATAAAAATGAAACGTTGTTTTATTTAATTGTGTGGGTGATCAAATACGCGCAGTTATTGCCGTAGTGGGTGTCAGGAGCAATGGAAAGTGTTGCCCACAGATGGGCAACGAGAATGGAGGGGCTGAGTCCTGGCCCGGCACAGGTGTATCAGAATTAATTGAACAGATGCTCAGCTTTCAACTCGGTCAAACTCGCCAGTTTCACATTGGCCAGCGCCCAACGCGCATCATCCGCGTACTCGGCTGCTGGCACCACAATCGAACGCATGCGCGCGGCTTTGGTGGCGATCATGCCATTGAACGAATCTTCCAGCGTAACACAGTTAAGCGGATCCACCGCCAACTTCGCCGCCGCATCCAGATAGACCTGTGGATGAGGTTTGCTGTACGGCAGGCTTTCGGCTGAAGCAATGGCGTCGAAGTATTTGCGCAGGTCGAACATCTCCAGCACGCGCTCCAGCATAAACAGCGGTGACGCAGAAGCGAGAGCGATTTTTAATCCCTGCTGCTGGCAAAGTTGCAATGCCTGTTCAACGCCGGGCAGTAATGGACGCGTCTCCTCAACCAATGCCAGCGCGCGGGCAATGATACGTTGCGTCACTTCCGCCTGATCCGGGCCGTTCCACGGCAAAGCTTCAAACCACATACGGACGGTTTGATCGATGCGCAAACCCAGCGTATCGGGCAGTTCATGGCGGCGGGTAATATCCACCCCCAAACTGGCAAACACATCCAGTTCTGCCTGATCCCACAAGGGTTCAGAGTCGATCAGCAATCCGTCCATATCAAAAATAGCGGCCAACACCGGGCGACGATAAGACATACAACAGCTCCGTTTGAAATTTGCCCTACCTTATCATGCGCAGCCGGGAAATCCGACTCACGGCAGGTTACGCATTTTTCAGGAAAAAAAGCCGCAGTGCAGGTAGACTTAGGGCAAAACTATTGTATGTGAAGGGAGACACCATGACTTACCAACAGGCTGGCCGCATCGCCATCCTTAAGCGAGTGGCTGGCTGGGTAATTTTTATTCCGGCGCTGCTATCCACCATTATCTCAATTCTCGGCTTCATGTTTAAACACAGTGAAAAGCAGCCGGGCATTGATGCAGTGATGCTTGATTTTGTCCATGTCATGGTCGACATGATCAAGTTCAATACGCCGTTTTTGAACCTGTTTTGGCAAAACTCACCGGTACCGGAGTTTCATGGCGGTGCCAATATTGGCTTCTGGATCATCTACATCCTGATTTTCGTCGGCATTGCGCTGCAGGCGTCAGGCGCGCGCATGTGGCGTCAGTCGCGTCACATCAAGGAAGGTATTGAAGATCAGTTGATTCTTGAACAAGCCAAAGGAGCTGAAGGGCGCACACGTGCTCAGCTGGAAGAGAAGATCCATGTCCCGCGACATACTATTTTGCTGCAAATTTTCCCGCTCTATATCCTGCCAATTGTGATTGCTATTGCGGGTTATTTTGTCCTGAAATTACTGGGCATGCTGTAAGGCGTCAGGCCGGCCTGGCCTGACGTTGTCCCAATGCATCTTCATTTAACAACTGGTCAATCGCGAATTGTGCCGCGTTTGTCCAGTTACCGGCAAACACGTTGGCGCGGTTGAGCAAATAGTAAAGCTGATACACGGGCTGTCGTTGCGAAAACCCTTCCGCCAGCGGCCACACCGAGTGATATCCCTCGTAAATCTGGCGTGGCAATTCGACGTAGTAATTCAACATCGCGAGATCGCACTCCCTGTCGCCCCAATAGCAGGCGGGGTCAAACAGCCATGGCCCACTGCTGCTATCCGCGCAGTTAGCAGGCCACAAATCGCCGTGTAGTAGAGAAGGCTGAGGATGATGATTGGCCAACGCGCGTTGCACGCAATCGACGATCAATTCGGTATTGCCGTATTGCACCCCTTTCTCAGCGGCCAGTTGCAGTTGCCAGCCAATACGCTGTTCAGCAAAGAACACCGACCAGCGGCGTAGCCAACTGTTGGGCTGGGGGGAGGTGGTGATGTTGTTATCGTAATCGAGGCCAAACTGCGGTTGCTCGCTCCATTGATGGAGGTGAGCCAACTGCTGGCCAAGCTGGAAGGCGCTCTGTTCGTTCAGCGCCTCTGGCTGAATATACTCCAACAGTAAGAAGCTGCTGTCGCGGTCATTCCCGACGCCATATACTTTCGGCACCCGGACCGTCTGTGTCCGCGCCAGCAATCCCAGCTGGTCCGCTTCCCAGCTAAACAGAGTGAGCATATCGCGCGTATTACATTTAACGAAAACGTCGAGATCGCCGTAGCGGAGGCGCCAGGCAGGATGCACATCGCCACCAGGGAGTTCGTAACGTTCAGTGATTTCAGCTTCACCGGCGTGTTCGCTTAACAGACGACTAATGGCTGACCACATTGGGTAATCCTCTTTATTCGCTGCGTAAGTTTGATTGTAGCGCTCAAAACTTCAGCAAAACCAGTGGTGCGGCGATTATTTGTGGCGCGTCAGGGTTTTGCCTGTAGAAATTCGGACAGCGTGGTGATCTTCACCTCCGCTTTACGATGCAGGGCAACATCCGCCAGCCCGGCGGCGTGTTCTGCGATCTCATGTTGTTCCAATGCACTGATGATGCCAAAACTGTTGGTTCCCAACTCATGCGAATGACCTTCATCATCATGCAAGGTCGTGGTGTAACCGCCGCTGACCATCACGCTGTTAAGGGATTGCAGATCGCCTAAGCTCTCATCGGAATAGCTTAGCGTGACAATGTAACGTTTAAGGTCGTGGTCACTCATCATTCACCTCATTGTAATGGAACAGATTTCAGCGTAGACCAGCGCTGCGGATAGAGCGAATTCTGCGCAATTCAGGCGGGAAAAGGGAGCGTAAATCTGCGTCAACAGGCTTCAGAAAATTCTTGTATCAATTGGGCTGCTATTTCGCTAATTGCCTCTTATAATGCGCAGCGGAAATGGGAAAACTCCTATTAACCATGCGGTTCCAGCGCGGAACCTGGCATTTCTGGCACCTTCATACTTTTTTACAAAACTTACCGTAAATTGCATTGATTGGCCGGGAAAACTCTTCAGACTCACTCTTTTTTAAACTGCCGTACGGGTCACATTTAATGAAAGCCTTTAATAAGCTGTCCGCTGTTTTATTGCTCTCTGCTGGAGCATTTTGTCACCAGGCATTTGCTGATAACACCGTTTTTACCTCTATGGATGACCCTTCAACGGCAAAAAAACCGTTTGAAGGCAGCGCGTCAGCCGGTTATTTGGCACAGACAGGGAATACCACCAGTTCATCATTGAGCGCCTCAACCAACATGACGTGGTATCAGACCAACACCGCTTACAGCTTGTGGGGCAACGCCGCGAACAACTCATCCAACGATGAGCGTTCCTCAGAGACTTACAACATCGGTGGTCGTACCCGTTACAATATGAACAGCGCGGACTATCTGTTCGGTCAGGCGAGCTGGTTGAGCGACCGTTTCAACGGTTATGATTCGCGCGATGTACTGACTGCCGGTTATGGTCGCCAGTTGCTGAACGGTCCTGTGCACTCGCTGCGAGCTGAATTCGGTCCCGGTGTACGTTACGATGATTTCCATGAAGGTGGTCACGAAACCAAGGCGCTGGGATACGGTGCTGTGAGCTACCAGTGGCAACTGACTGACACGACCAAATTCATCCAGGGTGTTTCCGTGTTGAGCAGCTTCGGTGAAGATACAACGCTGAACTCCGAAACCGGCTTGCAGGTGGCCATCAACGAACACTTCGCGTTGAAGCTGGCTTACAACGTGACCTGGAATAATAATCCGCCAGAGTCTGCGCCGGATCGTACCGACACCAAAACCACCATCCAGCTTTCTTACGCGATGTAAGCGAGCCGTGATGAAAAAACCGTTGCCGGCCAGCGCCGCGCAGCGGTTTTTTTTTATCTGTCGATGGCTTAGCGCATTTTTCGCGGGTTTAGATCGCGGCAGAAAGCTGCTATTATCTCCGGCGCTTTACATTCCTGGCGTCATTCCGACAACGTGGGTCTGACATTACGCCGGGTTACTCAAACAGAACTCAATGTTGCATGTAGGCTTTCGTGTGGCTTACCACTGCAATTAAGGATATGAAATGCCAGTAATTACTCTTCCTGATGGCAGCCAGCGCGTATTTGACCGTCCGGTCAGCGTGATGGACATCGCGATGGATATCGGACCGGGCCTGGCGAAAGCCTGTATTGCCGGTCGTGTAAATGGCGAGCTGGTGGATGCGGTTGATCCGATCACCGAAGATGCTCAGGTGGCAATTATCACCGCCAAAGATGAAGCCGGTCTGGAAATTATTCGTCACTCTTGTGCGCACCTGTTAGGGCATGCGATTAAACAACTGTGGCCGAATACCAAAATGGCGATTGGTCCGGTGATCGATAACGGCTTCTATTATGACGTCGATCTCGAACACACCCTGACGCAGGAAGATCTTGAGCTGCTGGAAAAGCGTATGCACCAGTTAGCTGAGACTAATTACGATGTGGTGAAGAAAAAGGTGAGCTGGCAGGAAGCACGTGATGTGTTTGCTGAGCGTGGCGAAAGCTACAAAACCACCATTCTTGACGAAAACATCAGCCACGATGATCAACCTGGTTTGTATCATCATGAAGAATACATCGACATGTGCCGCGGTCCGCACGTGCCGAACATGCGTTTCTGCCATCACTTCAAACTGCAGAAAATCTCCGGTGCTTACTGGCGCGGCAACAGCGACAACAAAATGCTGCAGCGTATTTACGGTACAGCGTGGGCCGACAAGAAGCAGCTGGCTGCCTATCTGCAGCGTTTGGAAGAAGCGGCGAAGCGCGATCACCGTAAAATCGGTAAGCAACTCGACCTGTACCATATGCAGGAAGAAGCGCCAGGTATGGTGTTCTGGCACAACGACGGTTGGACCATCTTCCGTGAACTGGAAGTGTTCGTCCGTACCAAGCTGAAAGAGTACGATTACCAGGAAGTGAAAGGTCCGTTTATGATGGACCGTGTGCTGTGGGAAAAAACCGGCCACTGGGAAAACTACAAAGAAGCGATGTTCACCACCTCTTCAGAGAACCGTGAATATTGCATCAAGCCAATGAACTGCCCTGGCCACGTTCAGATCTTTAATCAGGGTCTGAAATCCTACCGTGACCTGCCGCTGCGTATGGCGGAATTTGGTAGCTGCCACCGTAATGAGCCATCAGGCGCATTGCACGGCCTGATGCGCGTCCGTGGTTTTACCCAGGATGATGCGCACGTCTTCTGTACCGAAGATCAGGTTCGTGATGAAGTGAACAGCTGTATTCGTATGGTGTACGACATGTACAGCACCTTCGGTTTTGAAAAAATCGTGGTGAAACTGTCGACCCGTCCGGAGAAACGTATCGGTACCGATGAAATGTGGGACCGTGCGGAAGTGGATTTAGCAGAAGCGCTGAAGGAGAACGAAATTCCGTTCGAATATCAGCCAGGAGAGGGTGCCTTCTACGGCCCGAAAATTGAGTTTACCCTGTACGATTGCCTCGACCGCGCATGGCAGTGCGGCACCGTTCAGCTAGACTTCTCCCTGCCAAAACGTTTGGACGCCACTTATGTGGGCGAAAACAACGATCGTCAGACGCCGGTAATGATTCACCGTGCGATTCTCGGTTCAATGGAGCGCTTTATCGGCATCCTGACCGAAGAGTTCGCGGGCTTCTTCCCGAGCTGGCTGGCCCCCGTGCAGGCTGTGGTGATGAATATTACCGACAGTCAGGCAGAATATGTCAGTGAATTGACAAAGAAATTGCAGAAAGCTGGCATTCGTGTCAAAGCAGACTTGAGAAACGAGAAGATAGGCTTTAAAATCCGCGAGCACACATTACGTCGCGTCCCTTATATGCTGGTTTGCGGTGAGAAAGAGGTGGAAGCAGGCAAAGTTGCCGTGCGCACCCGCCGTGGTAAAGACCTCGGGAGCATGGACGTAGATGTGTTTGTTGAGAAGCTGCAACAAGAGATTCGCAGCCGACATCTTCACCAATTAGAGGAATAAGGTTATTAAAGGCGGAAAACGAGTACAACCGACGCGTCCGAACCGTATCAACGGCGAAATCCGTGCTACCGAAGTGCGCTTAACTGGCGTAGACGGCGAGCAACTTGGCATTGTGACATTGCGCGAAGCAATTGAGAAAGCCGAAGAAGCTGGCGTAGATTTAGTTGAAATCAGCCCGAACGCCGAACCGCCGGTTTGCCGTATTATGGATTACGGCAAGTTCCTTTATGAAAAGAGTAAGTCTTCTAAGGAACAGAAGAAGAAGCAGAAAGTTATCCAGGTTAAGGAAATTAAATTCCGTCCTGGTACCGATGATGGCGACTATCAGGTCAAACTACGCAACCTGATTCGCTTTCTGGAAGAGGGCGATAAAGCCAAAATCACGCTACGTTTCCGTGGTCGTGAAATGGCGCACCAGCAGATCGGTATGGAAGTGCTTAACCGCGTCCGTAAAGACCTGTGTGAAGATCTGGATCTGGCCATTGTCGAGTCCTTCCCGACTAAGATCGAAGGCCGCCAGATGATCATGGTGCTCGCACCGAAGAAGAAACAGTAGGCCTTCAAGTAATAATTCCGCGCAGCGTTCGCGCTGTGCGGAATCTTATTCGCCTGTCTGATTCATTTTATTAACAATGCGAAGTGGATATTTGTAAAAATGCCAAAGATTAAAACTGTCCGTGGCGCGGCTAAGCGCTTCAAGAAGACCGCTTCTGGCGGCTTCAAGCGTAAGCACGCGAACCTGCGTCATATTCTGACTAAGAAGTCTACCAAGCGTAAACGTCACCTGCGTCCGAAAGGCATGGTGTCTAAAGGCGATCTGGGTCTGGTTGTTGCCTGCCTGCCGTACGCATAAGTAAACTTTTTATAAATCTGCCTGAACACTTTGCGTACTGCAGGGAATAGGGCATCACAGAATATGATATAGGAGAGCTCACATGGCTCGCGTAAAACGTGGTGTAATTGCTCGCGCACGTCACAAGAAAATCTTAAAACAAGCTAAAGGCTACTACGGTGCACGTTCACGTGTTTACCGCGTTGCTTTCCAGGCTGTTATCAAAGCTGGTCAGTATGCTTACCGTGACCGTCGTCAACGTAAGCGTCAGTTCCGTCAGCTGTGGATCGCGCGTATCAACGCTGCGGCCCGTCAGAACGGTATCTCT
The DNA here is from genome assembly GCF_903970985.1 of Pantoea sp. ME81. Taxonomy (NCBI): domain Bacteria; kingdom Pseudomonadati; phylum Pseudomonadota; class Gammaproteobacteria; order Enterobacterales; family Erwiniaceae; genus Pantoea; species Pantoea sp. ME81. The sequence continues at coordinate 20,951 of NZ_CAJCKS010000062.1, forward strand.
TACAGCCGTTTCATCAATGGCCTGAAAAAAGCCTCTATTGAAATCGACCGTAAGATTCTGGCTGACATCGCTGTATTCGACAAAGTGACCTTCACGGCACTGGTCGAAAAAGCAAAATCAGCTCTGGCGTAAGTCAGATGAAAAAGGGAGCTTGCTCCCTTTTTTATTGCCTGCAACTCACGCAAAAGATTGACATTTTAACCGCTGGGCTTTTCAATAGTGCGGTTTCTATCAAGACAAGGTAACGCAAGCATGCACGCTGCTATTTTCCGTTTCTTTTTTTACTTTAGCGCCTGACAATCGGGGGCTTTTGCGCATAAGAAAAGAAACGAAAAATCGCGCTGAAAGCCTCCCTCGTGGAGGCTTTTTTGTTTCTGGCGACACTTTATCGGATCTCACGGTCCTAACAAGAACTGACCAGCCCGGCTGGAAGAAGAGGAAATCATGTCCCAACTCGCAGACCTGGTGGCCCGTGCCACGGCCGCTATCGACGAGGCGTCGGATATCGCCGCCCTGGACGCCGTGCGCGTCGAATTCCTGGGTAAGAAAGGGCATCTGACGCTGCAAATGACCACCCTGCGTGAACTGCCAGCGGAAGACCGTCCGGCAGCAGGCGCGGTGATTAACGAAGCGAAGCAGCAGGTGCAGGATCGTCTTAACGCACGTAAAGACACCCTGGAAAGCGCTGAGCTGAATGCGCGCCTCGCCGCAGAGACCATTGATGTCTCGCTGCCTGGTCGTCGCGTTGAGAACGGCGGTTTGCACCCGGTGACCCGCACCATCGATCGTATCGAAAACTTCTTCGGCGAGTTGGGCTTTGCGGTGGTCACTGGTCCGGAAATCGAAGATGACTATCATAACTTCGACGCACTCAACATTCCTGGCCACCATCCGGCGCGTGCTGACCACGATACCTTCTGGTTCGATGCCACCCGTCTGCTGCGCACCCAGACGTCTGGCGTGCAGATCCGCACCATGAAAAACCAGCAGCCGCCGATCCGCATCATCGCGCCAGGTCGCGTGTATCGTAACGACTACGATCAAACCCACACCCCAATGTTCCATCAGATGGAAGGTTTGATCGTCGATAAAGACATCAGCTTCACCAACCTGAAAGGCACGCTGCATGATTTCTTGAACAACTTCTTTGAAGAAGACCTGCAGATTCGTTTCCGTCCTTCTTACTTCCCGTTCACCGAACCGTCTGCGGAAGTGGATGTGATGGGTAAAAATGGTAAGTGGCTGGAAGTGCTGGGCTGCGGCATGGTGCATCCGAACGTACTGCGCAATGTGGGCATTGACCCGGAAGTCTACTCTGGCTTCGCTTTCGGCATGGGAATGGAGCGTCTCACCATGCTGCGTTATGGCGTGAACGATCTGCGCGCCTTCTTCGAAAATGATCTACGTTTCCTCAAACAATTTAAATAAGGGCAGGTTATCCAATGAAATTCAGTGAACTCTGGTTACGCGAATGGGTAAATCCAGCCCTGGACAGCGCTGCGCTGTCTGAGCAAATCACCATGGCCGGCCTGGAAGTGGACGGCGTGGATCCGGTCGCCGGTGCGTTCCATGGCGTGGTCGTGGGTGAAGTGGTGGAGTGCGGCCAGCATCCGAACGCCGACAAACTGCGCGTGACCAAAATCAACGTGGGCGGCGAGCGCCTGCTGGATATCGTCTGTGGTGCGCCAAACTGCCGCCAGGGCCTGAAAGTCGCCGTGGCAACCGTCGGCGCTGTACTGCCAGGCGACTTCAAAATCAAAGCCGCGAAACTGCGCGGTGAGCCTTCAGAAGGCATGCTGTGCTCGTTCTCTGAGCTGGGTATTTCCGACGATCACAGCGGCATTATTGAACTGCCTGCTGATGCGCCTATCGGCACTGACATCCGCAGCTACCTGCAGCTGGATGACAACACCATCGAAATCAGCGTGACGCCAAACCGTGCCGATTGCCTTGGTATTATCGGTATTGCGCGCGATGTGGCGGTAGTCAACGGTTTGCCGCTCACCGAGCCAACGATTGAGCCGGTTAAAGCGACCATTACCGATACCTTCCCGATTCGCGTAGATGCCACCGACGCTTGCCCACGTTATCTGGGCCGCGTAGTAAAAGGCATCAATGTGAAAGCGGCAACGCCACTGTGGATGCGTGAAAAACTGCGTCGCTGCGGCATCCGTTCTATCGACCCGGTGGTGGATATCACCAACTACGTTCTGCTGGAACTCGGTCAGCCGATGCACGCCTTTGACCTCGACCGCATTGACGGTGGCATCGTGGTGCGCATGGCGGAAGAGGGTGAAGTCCTGACCTTACTAGATGGTACCGAAGCGAAACTCAGCAGCGACACGCTGGTGATTGCTGACCATCAGAAAGCGCTGGCGATGGGCGGCATTTTTGGTGGTGAGCACTCTGGTGTGAACGAAGAAACCCAAAATGTGCTGTTCGAGTGTGCTTTCTTTGAACCGCTGGCGATCACCGGCCGTGCTCGTCGTCAGGGCCTGCATACCGACGCGTCGCATCGTTACGAGCGTGGTGTTGATCCGGCCCTGCAATTTAAAGCCATTGAACGCGCCACCCAACTGCTGCTGGACATTTGTGGCGGCGAAGCGGGTCCGGTTATCGATCAAACCGACGCCAGCAAGCTGCCTGAGCGCGCCACCATTACCCTGCGTCGTGAAAAGCTGGACCGCCTGATTGGCCACGTGATCGGCGATGAGCAGGTCACCGATATCCTGACGCGTCTCGGTTGCGAAGTGACCGTGGGCAATGGCGAGTGGACAGCCGTTGCACCAAGCTGGCGTTTCGATATGGCGATTGAAGAAGATCTGGTTGAGGAAGTGGCCCGCGTATACGGCTACAACAACATTCCAGACGTGCCGGTGAAAGCCAGCCTGATTATGACGAAGCATCGCGAAGCGGATCTGTCGCTGAAGCGTGCGCGTAACCTGCTCGTCGATAAAGGCTATCAGGAAGCCATTACTTATAGCTTCGTTGATCCGAAAGTGCAGCAGCTGCTGCATCCGGGTGAAGAAGCGCTGATCCTGCCAAGCCCGATTTCCAGCGATATGTCGGCAATGCGCTTGTCACTGTGGACCGGTCTGCTCGGTGCGGTGGTGTATAACCAGAACCGTCAGCAAGGCCGTGTGCGCCTGTTTGAGAGCGGTTTACGCTTTGTTCCTGATACGCAGGCCGATCTCGGTATCCGCCAGGATCTTATGCTGGCGGGCGTTCTGAGCGGTAATCGCTATGAAGAGCATTGGGATCTGGCGCGTCAGACAGTTGACTTCTATGATTTAAAAGGCGATTTAGAATCGTTACTGGATTTGACCGGTAAACTCGATGAGATTTCTTTCCGTGCAGAAGCCAATCCGGCACTGCATCCGGGACAGAGCGCGGCAATTTATTTACGCGGCGAACGAATCGGATTTATCGGAGTGGTTCATCCGGAGTTGGAACGTAAGCTGGATCTCAACGGCCGCACCTTAGTGTTTGAACTGCTTTGGAATAAGGTCGCAGACCGCGTCCTGCCTGACGCGCGCGAGATTTCACGCTTCCCGGCGAACCGTCGTGATATCGCTGTGGTAGTGGCTGAAAACGTGCCCGCAGCAGATATCATCGCGGAGTGTAAGAAAGTTGGCGTAAATCAGGTAGTTGGCGTAAACTTGTTTGACGTGTACCGTGGTAAGGGCGTGAACGAGGGCGAAAAGAGCCTCGCGATTAGCCTGATTTTGCAGGATACCAGCCGGACACTCGAAGAAGAGGAGATTGCCGCGACCGTTGCCAAATGCGTTGCGGCATTAAAAGAGCGATTCCAGGCAACCTTGAGGGATTGAACCTATGGCGCTTACAAAAGCTGAAATGTCAGAGTACCTGTTTGAAAAACTCGGGTTGAGCAAACGCGATGCCAAAGAGTTGGTTGAGCTCTTCTTTGAAGAAGTTCGCCGCGCGTTAGAAAACGGAGAACAGGTTAAACTGTCCGGATTTGGTAATTTTGATCTGCGTGACAAAAACCAACGTCCGGGCCGTAACCCGAAGACGGGGGAAGATATTCCTATCACTGCCCGCCGAGTGGTGACCTTCCGTCCGGGACAGAAGTTGAAAAGTCGCGTTGAGAACGCGACACCGAAGGACGCTGACTAATTTCAGTATGACAAAAAGGCCGCTTAGCGGCCTTTTTTATTGGCTGTAAAATAGCCGTTCTGCGTAATCTTTCCATAATGTCAGGATTTCGTAAGTATCCGGAAAATAGGATGAAAATCGGCACTGGCTGATAGTGACTGCGGCAATCCATTTGTTATAACAGCGCCATCACATAACAAGGGGTATTGCTGATGAAAAAGACAGCACTTTTACTGGGCATCCTGTTAGGCATGCCGCTGCTGGCTAGCGCCAATGTTTCCGTTAACATCAACACACCGGGTGTTTCTATTCATATCGGTGATCAAGATAAACGTGGCTACTACTGGGATGGCTACGACTGGCGTGCGCCAACCTGGTGGAAACAGCACCACAATCAACGCATCGGCACCAAAGGCCCGCACGGTTACTGGAACGGTAACGGCTGGCAGCCACAGCACCCGGGCAATGCGCCACACCACGATAACAAACCGCAGCCGCGCGACCAGCATCATGACTCGCGTGATAGCCACGACAAGCGTGATAATCACGGTCAACCGATCCCGCCTCATCAGTAAGCGTTGCTCAGCGGCACCCACTCGGTGCCGCTTTCTTTTTGCCACAATCCCACTACAATCAAATCTCTGTTTTCTCTGCCAATCTTATCTATGACTCTGTTGGACCAGCTTGCCCGTCAGGCCGATCGTCGTAGCCAGCGCTGGCTGATGCTGCTCGGTGCCATTCTGCTGCTGCTGTTTATTCTCAGCCTGTGCGCCGGAGACATCTGGATATCGCCAACCCAATGGTTTTCCTCTAACGGTGAACTCTTCGTCTGGCAGTTGCGCTTACCGCGGACGCTGGCGGTGCTGCTGGTGGGCGCTGCGCTGGCGGTGTGTGGTGTGGTGATGCAGGCGCTGTTCAACAATCCGCTGGCAGAACCCGGCCTGCTTGGCGTATCCAATGGCGCGGGCATTGGGTTAGTGTTGGGAGTCATGCTGGGCAATGGCTCATTATGGAGCCTGACGCTGGCGGCGATGGCGGGCGCATTATTGATCACGCTGATCCTGCTGCACTTTGCCCATCGTCAGCTTTCAGCCAGCCGCTTATTGCTCACGGGGGTCGCGCTCGGCATTATCTGTAGCGCAGTGATGACATGGGCCGTGTACTTTAGCACCAGCCTCGATCTACGGCAGTTAATGTACTGGATGATGGGCGGCTTTGGCGGTATTGACTGGCGCTATGGCTGGATGATGCTGGCGCTGTTGCCGGTCACTCTGCTGCTGACAGCCACCGCTCGGACGCTGAATTTACTTTCACTGGGGGAAACCTCGGCGCGTCAGCTAGGCCTGCCGTTATTGTTATGGCGTAACCTGTTAGTGTTGGCGATGGGCTGGCTGGTAGGCGCCAGCGTGGCGATGGCCGGTGCCATCGGGTTTGTCGGATTGGTCATCCCTCATCTGTTACGCTTAAGCGGTTTTAGCGATCACCGATACCTGCTGCCCGCCTCGGCGCTGGCAGGGGCTGCGGTGCTCCTCGGGGCAGATATTATCGCCCGGCTGGTGCTGACGTCGGCAGAGTTGCCGATTGGCGTGGTCACCGCCACCCTCGGCGCACCGCTGTTTATCGTGCTTTTAGTGAAATCTTCGCGCTAGCAATGGCTGGCATCTTGGTCTCAACAACAGGAATCGACAATGAGCATTTATCAGACAGAACTGGTTACCCTGGACGGCGAAAAAACGACGCTGGCACAGTATCAGGACAACGTACTGCTGGTGGTCAACGTGGCGTCAAAATGTGGGCTGACGGCGCAGTATGAGCAGCTTGAGTCACTGCAGAAAGCCTGGCAGGACAAAAACTTTAGCGTGCTGGGTTTCCCCTGCAACCAGTTTCTGGAGCAGGAACCGGGCAGCAACGAAGAGATCAAAACCTTCTGCAGCACCACTTATGGTGTGACTTTCCCGATGTTCGATAAAACCGATGTGAACGGTGCCAATCGTCATCCGCTGTATGCGCAGTTAACGGCGGCACAGCCGGAAGCCGAACGTCCTGAAGGCAGCGGTTTCCTCGAGCGTATGGTGAGCAAAGGACGTGCACCAAAAGCCGAGGGCGACATTTTGTGGAACTTCGAAAAATTCCTCATCAACAAACAGGGTAAGGTCATTGCGCGTTTCTCTCCGGATATGACGCCTGATGATCCGATCATCCTGAAACGCGTTGAGCAGGCGCTGGCAGAGTAAATGTTGTTGCAGTGTCAGGGAGTCAGCGTCGCGGGACGTCTGGCTCCGGTTGATCTCAGCGTCAATGCAGGTGAATGGATACATTTGGTAGGCCCGAATGGCGCGGGAAAAAGTACTTTACTCTGTGCGCTGTCGGGATTATTGCCGGCTCAGGGCGTGATTCAGCTTGCAGGAACGTCGTTGAGCCGCTTAAGCGGGGCTGCACTGGCTCAATGGCGTGCCTGGTTACCGCAACAACAGGCCGCGTTAGGGACCATGCCCGTCTGGCACTATCTGCGTCTGCATTTCTCTTCGGCATCGCCGCAGGTAGATGTCACACTCAATGATGTGCTGACGCAACTCAGCGTACAGGACAAATTAACCCGTCAACTGACGCAGCTCTCCGGAGGCGAATGGCAGCGTGTGCGACTGGCTGCGGTGGTGATGCAAATCCATCCGGCGATCAATCCTCACGGCAAGCTTTTAATTCTGGATGAGCCGATGACGGCATTGGATGTCGCGCAGCAGCGAGCCGTGGATAAATTGCTGTTCCAGCTGTGCCACGCCGGTATTGCGGTGATTGCCAGCGGCCATGATCTTAACCACAGTCTGCGCCATGCCGACCGCGTAGGATTGATGCATCAGGGGGAAGTGGTGATGCAGGGGAGTGCGCGGGACGTCTTAACCGCCGCCAATCTCTCTCCGTTGTACCAAACCGAGTTTCAACAATTAGATACACCGCAAGGCCCTCTGCTGTTTATTCCCTGATTAACATTGCCTGTTAAGCAGATTTGCCGCTAAAGTGTCATCCGGGCGACGGATTTAGGGACATTCTGATGCGAATAACGGTATTTCTTCTGATGCTGCTGCTGGTTGGGTGTAGTAGCCATCACGCGCCGCCGCCGAATGGCCGCCTTTCTGATTCCATCACCGTGATTGCTCAACTCAACGATCAGTTAGGTCGCTGGCGTGGCACGCCTTATCGCTACGGCGGGTTAAGTCGAGGCGGTGTGGATTGCTCTGGTTTTGTTTATCTGACCTTCCGCGATAAATTCGATATGCAACTGCCGCGTTCTACCGTTGACCAGACGGATATTGGCACTCGCATTGATAAACGCGATTTGCTGCCCGGTGATCTGGTCTTCTTTAAAACGGGCAGCGGAGAGAATGGCCTGCATGTGGGTATTTATGATACCGATAACACCTTCATCCACGCTTCTACCAGCCAGGGCGTGATTCGCTCTTCACTGGATAATATCTATTGGCGCAAGGTATTTTGGCAGGCACGTCGTATCT
>NZ_CAJCKS010000063.1:0-28559 GCF_903970985.1 Pantoea sp. ME81
GCTCTCGGCGTCACAGCCATCGCTCAAGCGCATCGCCAGCAGCCTGCCAGTGAGTTGTCCATTGCCATCAAAGTCGATGTGGGATTGCATCGCGTGGGAGTGGATCCACACAGCGGTGAAGCCGTAGCATTGGCGCAGCAAATATCGTGAAGCCGCCGTTCGTATCAGTCAGGCAGTCTTAAACATCTCACGTGAACTGAGCGATTCCGTGGGTTATATGTATCACTACCAAAAGGAAGGCACTATTTCTAACGAAGAAGCCAATGCATATATGGAAAAAGTACAGTTCGTTGTCGAAATCATGCTGGCTGAGTTAGCCGATCCTGTTTTTGAAAATCATCCGGATTTAAAGCCTAAGTGTTGTGCGTGCGAAAAAGAGCCTGAATCCCAGGCAGCACAATAAATTGGCATCTGATTGTCAGGAAACTGAACCTGTAGTCGCGTTATTAATACGGGGTCAGGGGAACCTGACTCCTCGTCCAGCTAAAGAAAGCAGTAGCGCATGCCCATGCCGGGCTTTGGTCGTTTAGTTGACAGTACTGAACACCACTTTGGTCCCGCCTCGTGCGGGACCTTTTTTTTGCAATACGCATTGCTTCTAAATCGGAATCAATGAGGGAACGGCCGCACCGTTTTAGGCAGGTCCCACGCCGGAACCTTATTCATTCGAAATTCATTTTTGCACAGAGGGCAGTAATGAATAAAAAAACCGCCATGCTGACTGCGTTCTGGCTTCGGCTGAAGTATCGATACCTTACTGCCGCTGTAGCAGTGAGCACAAAGATAGTGAAACTGAACATCCGGGTCGGCAGGTTTCTTAGAGCGATATACCGTCGATCCTCCGTCCGTGGTGTGAAGGTCATAGCTGGCAGCCTGCAAAGCAAACATCTCGATTTTTTTATTTTCTTCGCGAAGTTCCATTGTGATTTGTCTCTCTGCCTGGTAAAGACCCGACAGCTCTGCATTGAGCATCTGTAATTCCGTGATTTTTTCAGATAGCTGGCCCGCCGCTTCTCTGACAAGACCCTCATCACGACCGTCTCTGATGACCTTCAAAAGTTCCAGTGCTTGTTTCGCAACATTAAAGCCGGTGATCACGTCCATCGTTCATCTCATCACTGCAGGGGTGATGAGATCATAACACCGATTCTCGCTGTAGGGGTACACGGGAACCACCTCGCCTGATGTGGTGAAAAGCAGGCAACTAATCGGAGATTAAAGCCGGGCTGTCATTTCGTTCCTCCACCAGCACCAGGGGACATTTGTTCACCCTACACGCCTGAGAATAAGCCAGTGAGCAAACCGCACACAGGTCCCGACCCTCAGCTTCATATTCGTATTCCATGTGATACCGGAACTGTCCATCGCTGGCGCTTGTACGCCAGAACCGCTGAGGCTCCAGAATTTCATCTAACAGCCTGAACGTCAGGCCTGACGGGTTATGAAACCCGATCTTTACTCGATATGTCGTCATGCACTGATTTAACAACGACGGCTTTCATCCATCCACACGTTACTGATTCTCGCTTCGATAGACGGGGGTTATCAGTGTGGAAATCATAAGGGGGAAAACCAACATGAAATTCCTGCGCATAAACAACGCCTGGATATTTACCGTGTGTGTACTTAACCGCGTCAGGGTATTTAATGACTTTCGCTGCGGCATTGGGTGGGCTTTTACGCAGAAACTGGCTGCAGCCTGTGCGGCTGATATGGAGAAAAGCCGATGAGCAAACCCGGTATTCCGCAGCGAGTGCGTACCCGTGCGGGTTGCCTGCTACATCAATGGCGTATAGGGAATATCAGGCCCCGAAGAACCATTCAGCATGGCTATCTGACCCTTTATGTCACCCCAAACTGGCGGTTGTTATCGAGGGATGACGGAGACAGCTGGCAGCTGCTGAGTCATGCCGATTACGACAAACAACTTAAATCAGGATAGTGAAAATTCTGTGCGGGAAACTGTCATTCGCCCTTTCTCGGGCATCACTTCCCTCTTCCTATTTTATGGAGTTCACCATGGACATTATTCAGTTATCCCGCCACATCACTGAGCACCAGCAATGGATAGACACACGTGAAAACTCGGGCACAAGATTGCGACTTTGTGGTAACACGCTGAGCGGCCTCAATCTGCGGGGCGCATTGCTTAAGCGAGGACAACTGCAAGGCGTTCACCTTCCATGCTGTGATCTGTCCCACGCGAATCTTGAGGGTGCCTGCCTCCAGGATGCTTACCTCAGCAGAACTAACCTGTATGGTGCAAAACTTATGGGTGCCTGTTTGCGTGGAGCGCATTTTCACGGAACAAATCTGAGTTACGCCGACCTGCGTGGGGCAGACTTGCGCGGCACTGACCTGCGTAATGCCTGCCTGCTCGGAACTCTGCTCCCCGAAAAAACATGGGTGATTTATGGCGAACGCTACCATATCCAAATCACGAACGGCATGACACTGCGCGTGGGCTGCCAGGAGCACACACTTTCTAAATGGCGTCGTTTCAGTAAAGAGGAAATAAATAATATGGATGGCAGTCAAGCTCTTCGCTTTTATCCACGTCTGCTCGACATACTCGATCTCTTTATTGAAGAAGGGGACCGTCCGGAATGGGCATCCGTAGGCATGATGCCTGCTGGTTCATTGTATCCGCATGTCGCTTTCGGAACGGCTTAATCCACTTGCATCCCCCCGCTGATAAGGGTTTTGTTATGAAAATTAGTTATACCCTTCATGGTGAAGACTCTGTACTTGAAGTCAGAACTTTCATACTTCAGTTACTGAAGCATGCCCGTGTTGTCGATGCCGCACTGAATGCGGTGCCAGAGGCAACCGTGTACTCATCCGGAGTCTTTTTTCTGAAAACAACCATCAGAGGTAAGGCAGAAAGAATGAATGAAGCCCGTATGGCTGCAAGGTCAGAGGAAGCACGATGAAATGCTCTTCCCTTCCTTAATCTTTCCTGCTGTCACACGAGCTTTAATCTACTTTTCCAACACTCAACAACCTGCTTTGGCTCTGACCTGTCGTTATAAGTCAGCAACCTGATGCATCACACCCCCAGTAAAACATTTTCCATCACGGAGATGACCAGTCACGCCTGACTGGTGGCTCCTCAATTTCCATTTTTAAGGAGAACAGATATGACTCAATCGCTGCTCGATATTACGTTGCGGGACCATAAATGCTGGCTTCGCACCCAGGGTAAGCAGGGGAAACGCGCCGATTTCAGCTTCATGAAGCTGGAGGGAGCATCACTGTGCCATGCAGATCTGCGCGGTGCCGTCTTGATAGGCGCTGATTTAAATGACACTGACTTTAGTGGCGCTGACCTTCGCGGCGCCATACTCACATTTGCCAGTCTGAAGAATGCCTGCTTTGCAGATGCCGATCTTCGCCAGTCCAATCTCCAGGGAGCAAATATGACCCATGCCTATCTGGCTACTGCGCTACTGGACGGCGCAGACATGAAAGGAATGCGCACGGAGGGGGCTAAACTGCCGGGCAAAGTAGTCAAGCGCGAGGTCTGCATTACCGTCATCGGAATCACCCTGTCAAAGCGGTGAAAATCGTCTTTTAACACTTTTCAGATTTAACATTAGATTTCCACACAGCATTTACCCCCTTCACTCCCCACCACTTACAGAGGTTTATTACTCATGATGCAACCTGACATCAGGGGCGATACGGCTTTTGCACGCCCTTTTCACCCCGTTCGCTCTATTGAATTCCATCCGCGAAACATCCTTACCAGTGCCAGCTTCCACCGCAAGCCACCTAAGCCGCTACTGCAGGTGCTGGCCGACCGTCTTATTGAAGTCATCATTCAGGAGGGTAAACCATGATGAGATTCCTTCAGCAGGAACGTCATAAAGAAAGCCTTGATACGGCAGAACAGGCTGCTATCGAAAAAGAGAAATGGATCGACGAAGAAGCCGCGCGGTTGCTGTCGCATTTCCCGGACCGTCTCTATGAGTTCCGCTACTGGCGATTGCATCCTGAAGTGCTGAAATGCTGTCGTAATATTCATGCCGACGATCCATATCTGACTTTTATTGCCCATCTGGCCTACCTGCAGGCCAGAGATAATTACGACCTGCAGGTGGTGCTGGGATGGGAGGATCCATCACGATGAAACCTGGTATCTATCACGACCTCAGCAACGAGGCCTACCATTCTGGCCCCGGTATCAGTAAATCCCAACTCGATGACATTGCTGTAGACCCCTCCTGCTACTTGTGGAGAAAGAAGGCACCTGAGGATGAAGAGAAGAAAAGCGCACTTAACATGGGCAGCGCGCTCCACTGTCTGCTGCTGGAACCGAATGAATTTGATAAGCGCTTTATCATGGCTCCCGAGTTCAACCGCCGTACCAATCAGGGGAAAGCCGATGAGCAGGAGTTTCTGAAGAGTGTCAGCACGATGGGCATGACCGTACTGGATGCTGAACAGGGCCGTAAGCTCGGATTAATGCGTGAGAGCGTCATGGCCCATCACTCGGCGCGCTTCCTTCTGGAGGCTGATGGCCACTGTGAATCCTCAATTTACTGGACTGATGAGGAAACGACCGAGCTTTGCCGTATACGGCCGGATAAGTTCCTGACCAATACACCGGTCATCGTGGACATCAAAAAAGTCTGTGATATGTCCCGCTTCTCGCGCCATATCGAGGAGTTTCGCTATCACGTTCAGGATGCTTATTACCGCGAAGGGTTCAGGAACCATTTCGGCGAATATCCCCAGTTTGCTTTCATTGCCGTCAGTGAAAGCATCGACTGCGGCCGCTACCCCGTAAGGGTGTTCCGGTTGCATCCCGACGACGTAGAAGTAGGCCACTCACTGTGCCGTCAGAATCTCAACACCTATCACCAGTGCCGTGTCAGTGACTGCTGGGGTGGCATCGAAGAAATCAGTCGCCCACAGTGGGCCCGTAAACAGGACAACCGCTATGAATAATGAACTGACCCGTCAGGCAGAGCCAGCACCCGTGATTACGGGCACTGCAGCGACGATTTTCAGCCCAGACGCACTCGATAAACTGCTTCGTTTTGCCGAGGTCATGGCGAATGGTCGGGTCACCGTACCGGCGCATCTGGCAGGCAAACCGGCAGACTGCCTGGCTGTCACCATGCAGGCATCACAGTGGGGCATGAACCCCTTTGCTGTTGCACAGAAGACATTTACCATCAACGGTACCCTGGGTTATGAGGCGCAGCTCGTGAACGCCATTGTCACCACAATGGCCCCGACACGCGATCGTCTGCATTACGAATGGTTTGGCACCTGGGACAAAATTATCGGCAATTTCGTCGAGAAAACCTCGCCCAAAGGCAACAAATACATTGCCCCAGCCTGGCAGATGGCTGATGAAGCGGGCTGCGGCGTGCGGGTATGGGCCACCATGAAAGGTGAAGAAGAACCGCGTATCCTTGAGCTGATGCTGTCTCAGGCACAGGTGCGCAATTCCACGCTGTGGGCTAGCGACCCGAAACAGCAGCTGGCTTATCTGGCTGTGAAACGCTGGGCCCGCCTGCACTGCCCTGACGTCATCCTTGGTGTTTATACACCGGATGAACTGGAGACCGTGCAGCCGGTAGAACGCGACATCACCCCTGCACCCACTAATGACCTGAATGCGCTGATCAACCAGTCCGCCCATTCAAGACCTGAACCTGTGATTGATTCACCCGTGGCTTCTGAAACACAGCAGGTTATAAGCGATCATCCAAAGGAACAGCCCGTTAATCCCGCAAAAAACAAAAAAGTGAAGTCCTCGCCAGAAGAAGAACGTGAACGCACGCCGGACCAGCTGCTGGCCGACTTTGTCGAAGCCGCCAGCAGCACAAAATCAGTGAGTACGCTTGCGAGATGCTATGCCTACGCATCCCGTGTACTTAAAGCAACACCTGATCATCTGGATAAGGCCACCGATGTCTTCCTGGTTCGTAAAGCTGAATTGGAAGAAGAAGCGGAAAACCTTCGTATCCGTGACGGTCAGGATGGAGGAAATGCGTAATGAAAAGCAGCCTGGGTGCAGGCAAAAAGTATCAGCTTCGCAACCCCTGTTTTTACCGGCTTGCCAGTGCAGCGGCAAATTCAGAAAGGCTTGGGGAATATACTGATGCAGCAGAACTCTGGTCCGAAGCCATGGACAAAGCCATAAATACTTCAAACCGGGCCTGGTCGGAACACCGGCATCTGTTCTGTCTGAGCGCACTGCGTAACGGATGGACAGGAGGCATTCATTTTCAGCCGCAGGAATAAAATAAACCGACGTTAAACACTATAAAACTGTGTTTTCCATACACAGCTTTATTCAGTTTTCCGACTTCACGCACTCCTTCCTCAATGTTAATTTCATCCCGTCAGCCATTAGGACGGTCTTTCACCAGGGAAAATTTATTACATACAGCACAACCATAATAATTTTAATTCAACAGAGTTATCTCCAAAAAAAATAAGCAGGAGCCAGAAATGAATGACAAACTTATAGAGTTTATTGATGGAAGGTTAAAAAATCCAGAGCCAGAACCGTTAGACCAGCTTGTTTATATTCTCGCAAAACTCTCACTGATATCCTCACCGGTGGCCTGGATGGTGAAGTTTAAATCCGGGAAAGGCAACATCCCCTGCCTGACCCGGCAGCATGCGCTCGAAATGCTTAACGAATTCGGTGATGCGGACTCCTATATTGTTCCTTTATTTACCGTACTGAAAGCCGACATCGTTCCTTTGAACAATGTACCTACGCTTCGCCTGACAATGAGAACAATTAAAAAGCACTAGTCTTCAGTTTAAATAAAGAAATGCATAAGCGCCCCCTGAAATTAGCTATCACTCTCTACTCTGGATAATAAGAAAATGTCAATCAAGTCAGTCGGAATAAGTGCGATGGCGTTATTTTTGACGTCATCATTTTCTTATGCAGGTACTCAAAACATATCGACGGAACTGCAAAATTTCTCTGTTAAAACCGGCGCAACCAGACTTATATATTCCGCTGGCACCTCCGGCGCAACGCTGACCGTAATGAACCCCCAGTCGTACCCCATGCTGGTTCAGTCGGAGGTCGTTGCAGAGGATGGTAAGTCGAAGGCTCCCTTTATCGTAACGCCGCCGCTCTTCAGGCTGGACGCCCATCAGCAAAGCCGGATTAAAGTTGTTGCCACCAGTAATCATGACACGGACACCAAAGAATCGCTTTACTGGCTTTGTTTGACAGGCATCCCTCCTGAACCGGATTCTGAGTGGGCTGATGCTGAGTTTAAAAAGAAAAACGCCGGGCACACTGCCACGCTTCTGACCCAGTTACGGATAAAGACCTGTCTGAAGCTGCTTATTCGTCCATCGTCCCTAAAGGGTACGCCAGACGATTTTGCATCGAGCCTGACCTGGAAAAAAAACGGTAAAGTTCTGACCGTCATTAACCCCACACCCTTCTTTATAAATCTGAAAAGCGTCCGTCTGGGTACCGAAAATATTGCCAGCCTGAATTATATCCCTCCAATGGGAACGCTTCAGTTGGACGCCTCGCCGGAGGCTCATGGCCCCGTCCACTGGCGGCTCATCACCGATTATGGTGGCGACAGCCGGGAATTCATCTCGGACCTCAATTAACGCGACCTTATTCGCTTCCCTTTTTCTGTTTGCAGGACCTGAATAATGGCTGTTACGAGACCACTACTTGTGGCCAGTCTGGCGCTGGCTGCTGTTCCACCTCAGGGAAAGGCGTATACCTTCAGCCCCGCTCTTCTTGAGGGTGCGGCTGCGGATACCGACCTGTCAGTGTTTAATCAGGGTGGCCAGTTACCTGGCAGTTATAAGGTTGAGGTCGTATTGAATGGTGTCCGCGTGGATTACCGGTCCATTGTATTCACCTCAGCGCTGGACACAAACGGCCATCCTTTGCTTGTGCCCTGCATTACACGTGAGATGCTTTCTGTTTACGGAGTGAAAATAAAAGGTTTCAAAGTCTCCGAGAAAGAAAATCGCACCGGAAATTTTGAACTGTCGCAGATCCCCGGCGCGAAGGTTGAATTTCATTTTAACGAACAGTCACTGCATCTCAGTATTCCGCAGGTCTTTCTCAAACCCCGTCTTAAGGGGCTCCCTTCTAAAACCCTGTGGGATGAAGGCATTCCGGCCTTTATGATGAACTACCGCGCTGGTTCAAGCCAGAGTGTGATGAGAGGCCCTTCAGGCAAAACGTCTCAGTATTCATGGCTGGAGGTGCGTCCTGGCGTCAATCTTGGAGCTTGGCGACTCAGAAATCTCACTGAATGGCATCAGACGAAGGGAACGCCCGGTCGGTGGCAGGTGATCAACACCTATCTGGAAAGAGGACTCAATGGCATTAACAGCCGGCTGACGCTGGGAGAGAGGTACACCTCTTCACTGATTTTCGACAGCATCCCCTTTCGCGGCGTGATGCTCGCCTCTGATGACCGCATGGTGCCGTCCAGTCAGTATATGTTCGCGCCGGTGATCCGCGGTGTTGCCAGAACGCAGGCGCGGGTAGAAGTGAAGCAAAATGGCTATACGGTTTACAACCAGATCGTCGCACCGGGCCCCTTTGCTCTGGCGGATTTCAACCCAAACGGATCGGGTGGCGATTTCCAGGTCACGGTGTGGGAAGCCGATGGTGTCCCGCAGGTGTTCACTGTGCCATTTCAGACCCCCGCGATTGCCGTTAAAGAGGGTTACCTGCGCTACAGCATGATGGCCGGACAATACCGCTCTCACGATAAGAGGATTATCCCTGCCCCGATGGTTGAGTCCACTGCCATATATGGCCTCCCCGGCGGATTCACTCTCTATGGCGGCTTGCAGGCATCACGTCACTATCAGTCACCTTCCGTCGGCGTGGGTCTGAGTATGGGCGACTGGGGAGCCTTGTCTGCTGATGTCACTTTCAGTCGCGGTCAGCTTTCCGGACAGGAAATAATGCAGGGTCAGTCATGGCGTATGCGCTACAGCAAAGAGATTGTCACTACTAACACCACTCTTTCTCTGGTCAACTTTCAGTTCAGCCAGTCGAACTACCTGACGCTCGGCGAAACGCTGGACAGCTGGCGGAATGACAACACTAAAAGTTTCTCTCATGGGAGACGCAAGAGGAAGAGCCGCACGGGTCTGTCCATCAGTCAGGGGATGAGTCACTGGGGTTATCTGCATGCCAGCGCTTATCATGAAACTTACTGGAACAGCCGTCTGCACGACACCAGCTTTAACGCGGGCTACTCCATCCCATACAACGGAATGATACTGTCCCTGAACTGGTCTCTGAATCAAAGCGGCTACCGACATCGCAGAAATCAAATCACCAGCCTGTGGCTGAGCGTTCCGCTCAGTAAATGGGTGGGTGGCAACACGCGTGCGACTTACCGGTATACGCATGCCTCATCAGGTCACGAAAGCCATTCTGCAGGATTGAACGGTGATGCATTTGATCAGCGGCTGCAATGGAATGTCGATCAGCGCTACTCACCAGGAAAAGAGGACAGTGGCAGCAATGGAGATGTGTATCTGGGATGGACCGGGACGTACGGACAACTTTCGGGTGGTTATAGCTATGACCGTAATTACCATCAGCGATCGTTAGCGTTGAAGGGAGGAATTATCGCTCATGGCCATGGAGTAACGCTCACGCAGGCACTGGGTGAAACAAATGCACTCATCGAGGCCAGAGGGGCTTCGGGGGTGAAATTCTCGGGTTTGCCAGGAATTCAGACAGATTACCGTGGTTACACAGCGCAGACTTACCTTAATCCGTATCGCGAGAATATGCTTTCGCTGGACCCAGCGTCGCTTCCATCAGACGCTGAGATAGGTATTACTGACCGGAGGGTTATCCCGACAGCTGGCGCTCTCATTCACGCGAAGTTCAAAACACAGACAGGAGCAAAGGCGATAATAGATTTAATGAATAAAGATGGTTCGAAAGTACCTTTTGGTTCCGTTGTGCATGTCATTTCTGCGGAAGACATTGGGGGAATCGTCGATAATAATGGAAAAGTTTACCTGTCAGGACTAGCGAATGAAGGGAATCTGACTGTAAGTTTAAAAGGCGAAACAAGAATCTATCACTATCACCTTACCAGTCATAGATCTACTTCTGGCTTGTATTTCGTCACTGCAAAATGTAATTAGCAGGAGAAAAAATGTGTCATTAAGAAAGATGATTTTTTCAATGATCATAATATCAAGTTTTTCCTCGGCGTCATTTTATTCTCGCGCTGATAACTTAAAACTCACTATCATTCCCACAGCCCATTTGGCTGCGGGGAAGTTATCAGACAATACGTTACTTGCCCGAGTATATATTTCAGGAATCAGTAAATCATGCAATGTGAATGTATGGGATGAAATGGCGGAAAACGAAAGCACCCCAGGACATTACACCCTCACAATTAAAGATAATGGGAGGGGGTTTATAAGAGTTAAATTAAATGGTGCCCACTGGCAGCCCAGTACCTTCAACGGGAAAGGGGTTTATTTGAGGGCCTCTGACAAAAACTCCGCACTCGAATTATTGAGTGATGGTGAACAGTTCATAACTGGCAGTTCAGTTCGTGTACAACTAACTGCACTGTGCTATCAGCCCCAACCAGGAGGAGGTTCATTAGATGGTAAAGTAGAAAATTAAGCAGGCTCACTCCAGACATCCTGAGCAAAGGTACATTTTTACAATGCATAACCATTTATAAAGGAATACCATGAAAAGTATATACGCTACCCTTTTAATAATCGCGTCTGGCATTTCAGGCTCAGCCATGGCTGACAACCTACATGAGACTGGAGATACAGTGACCCGATCTGTGGATTTAGTTTTCGCCGAAAAAGTGAAAGTGGATTTTAAGCTAATACCTGAACGGAATTTGAAAGCAGGAAATACTCTGAGCAATACAAAAGTCGCATCACTTAAGATAACAGCAACTCCCGCCTCGCGCATCGGTGTGCGGTTCACACCTAACACCGGCGAGCGGATGAATGCCGGGCAATACAGACTCGGTGGGAAAAATGACCCCCATCATAAAATCTCTTTATACATGCCCCCATTACCGGGAGCGATTTACGTCGCTAAAGGTGACTGGATAGTCTCTAAGGATAAAGCAGCAATTGACTGGGAAATTAAAACGCATAGTGAACAAAACATAGCCGCTGATACTTATACGCTAAGCATGGATGCAGTAGCATTTATTTCGTAGAGTTGACGTCAGACGGACCATTCCATTATTGGAAATACTGTGTAATTAAGAATCAATATGTCACCCCCTGATATCATTCAGGGGGTGTTACATCTAAGAAAATCACGAGTTAGAAACTAATGAAAATGAATTCACCTCATAACATATTAATCGTTCAGCCAACCCGGAGGTCGCCCGAATCAATGGTGGCTATTGTCATAAAGCTTTATAAGTTTTCCAGATGGTCACAATGATACTTTTGTGAACAATTAGTTTCGGCTGATACTTACACACTCATTATGGGAGCCTAAGCCATCTTATCCTGAAATTACTATAAAAACTCGGCCGACCTTATATCATAAATAAAGGGTATTGATAAATGCCACTCGTTCAGGCGTGAAACTCTAGCTCATCGTTCAATTACAGTAATCAATCAAAAGAAAGTATCTACAACTAAAAAAAGGACCAGTCAATATCTCTCATCGTCAACCTTAGCGAGTACGCCATTAATAATTTAACGACACACCTGAAAGTGAGCCATGAAAATAGTGAGAGCATGATGAGGTGACAGCGCGAATTTTGATTGGCTGGTGATAAAAAACCAACACTTTAATAATTCATTGAGGAATAACTCCTGCCAAATAAATTCCAAGGAGTAATTTATTTCGTAATGTTGAAATCGAGGGGTTGAATTATCATTTCATAGATTATCGAAACCCCGCCTCTTTATCATCACTTATTAGGGCCTTTAAAAATGACAATTTTAACCTTATGAGGATAAAGAGTCAACATTGTCGACTCGCGCCATTAGTTAAGAAGCGTATTTAGCAACCTCACGCAATCATTAAGGCCACCCTATTTTCAAAATCATAGGAGTTAAAGTGAAAGTTAACAAAAAACAATTGTCAATCGCGACTTCGATAGCTTTTATTCTCGCTATTAAAACGTCCAATGTGTGTGCGTGGGATAACGTAACTGTCTTTGGCGACAGTCTCAGCGACGGGGGTAATATCGGACGCTTCACAAATAACGCCGACCAGAATTTACTTTACGATGAAATTATTTCACAACGCTTAGGTGATAACTTGCAACCTTCGAATAACGGAGGCCGTAACTATGCCCAGGCAGGTGCGACAGCATCACAAAAAGTCAACCCAATCCTGAATACAGAGAACCAATTGACCTCTTATTTGCAATCAAGAGGAGGACATGCCGATAGCAACAGCTTGTATGTTCACTGGGTCGGAGCGAATGATATTGCGGCAGCGTTAAAGAATTCATCCCAGGCCTCCGACATGATTAAGAACAGCTCTGATTCATCCGTGTCACAGGTAAAAACGCTGTTAAACGCTGGTGCAGGTTTAATTATTGTACCCAATGTTCCTCAACTTGGCATGACACCATATATTGTGCAGATTTTGCTGAATCATCTCGATGCGCCATCCATGGCCGCAGCATTTCAGGTATTGAATAATTCGACGACCTCTGATGAGGCATCTCGCCAGCAAACCTTACACGAGGCCTTTCATGCCGCTGCGGGGAAAATGTCAGATATTCCTGAAAAGCAAGAGGTAATCGCTCAGCAGCTATTTGATGACTGGAAAAAACTCAGTTCGCAGGTGAACGGATTAACTGATCGCTACAATCAGCAGCAAGAGTCTCAACTGGAAAAACTGAACGGAAATATCGCAAGGATGGATATAGCCGGCTTGTTTAACGAAGTGATCGCCAGCCCAAATCAATACGGGCTGAGTAACACCATTGGCACTGCATGTCCGCTGGTTCATTCTGCGGATAAATGCCACCCATCAGATACGGGGGGCGGAAAAGAACGTAATTACCTCTTTTCAGACCGATTGCACCCCAGCTCCACAGTGCACCGTATGATGGCAGATTATTTTCAATCTGTACTTTTGGCTCCTGCCCAGGCCGCTTCCCTTTCAACATCAGCTCAGCTGATGAACACTGATATGCATAGCACTTTAGACGGTCATCTCCTGCAACAACATTCTAAGCCCGCTGATGTAGGCAAGCTCTCCTTGTTTGGCGGTTATGCAGGAGGACGGTTTAAAACTAATCCCAGCGTATGGCCAAACGGAAAGTCGACGACAACCAACGCTACAGTGGGCATCGGGTATCAGCTCACTGACAGTTTACAAAGTGGAGTGATCTTTTCTAACAGCAACCAGCGAATGGGGTTACCATCAGTTTACGGTTACAAATTCCATGGCAGCCTGTCTGGCGTTTACAGTCAGTTCTCATTCTTGCAGGATGGCTGGGTAAATGCCGACTTCCATTACAGCTCCATCGATTACGATCATATCCAACGCAAAATAAAAATTGGCCGTGCGCTTCGGACCGAACTGGGAAATACCAAGGGAAATCAACTGGGCATACGGCTTCAGACTGGTTGGAACTTTCCTCTTAGCGAGCGTGTAAAAACGGGTCCAGTTGTCGGCTACTCTCTGGATAAAACTTATGTGAAGGGTTATAGCGAGATTGATAATCGCAGCACATCAATGCACTTTTCAGATCAAACTTACCGTTCACAAATCGGTTCAATTGGCTGGCGTCTCGAAAGCAAGCAATTTACGGTAAATCCATGGGCACAGCTTACTTATTCGCATCAGTTTGGAGACAAAGAAACAAGCGTTAGGGCTGGACTGAAATCAACGCAGACATCGTTTATTCGAACTTTTAAAACTGCCAACAAGGATTGGGTAGATGTGGCAATGGGATTAAATATTCCTTTAAGCAATAACATCAATGCTTTTGCAGGAGTTTCTACGGTCGCGACTAAAGCTGATTTTCATCCGATTACATGGAATGTCGGTATCAATGCCACATTCTAAATAGAGGTGGCCGCAGGCATTTTTATTGGCTGGTAGTCCTTCTTCTAAACAATAGCCCCATCCAGAGGACGGGGCTACGGCCTGACAAGCGAGATGAATGATTGGACGGTTAAACATGACCTGTCAGGCGGTAATACTTTTAATACAACTCACAAAAAGCGTCAATATCTACGAGAGGCATAAATAGAGCCCCGCATTATTTGACGCTTCGTTTTCGCGCACGTGTCACATGAATAAGTTCACACAGCGTTATCACAGGCCTCAGAAGCAGCTGCAGGCTGCCAGCAACAAACAACCCCGTTCCCTCGGTCATCAGCTTATCGTAAAAAAAGAAAATGCTGCCCACCAGAAACCATACCGCAATGAGCAAATCGTTAAATGCACCCAAGGCGCGATAACGTCTTTCAATAATGATGTGATCGGCACCAATGCTGATCTCTGCGTCTCGTTTTGCCATTTAGCCTCCCTGCTTATTCAGTTTTGATTTCCTCAATAAGCGTAGCACCCTGAATATGGATGTTACCCACTTTGGTTGTAACAGGATGCCAGGCAAAATCCTTTTCTGGCAGTGCAGCGTCATGAGCAATTTCCTGCGCCCGTTCAGGCGAAGTTTCTTCACTTAACCATTCGCGTACAGCATCAGCCGTCAGTGCCAGTGGCCGCCTGTCATGGATATCCACCATGCCTTTATTGCTGGCGGCAGTCACGATGACAAACCCCTCTTGGCTGTGGTCTTTATCGTAAGGCGCTTTACCGATAGCAGCGAAGAACAGGGGTTCTTTCTTCTTGTGATAAATCAGGTAGGGCTGTTTCTTTTCCCCGTCTCGCTTCCATTCATACCAGGCGTCAGCCGGCACGATGGCACGTCCATGGTTCCAGAGTGGCTTAAACATTCGGCCTGTAGCCGCTGTTTCGCCGCGCGCGTTAATGAGCGGCGGCTTGTCCCACCATTCAGGCCCGTACCCCCAGTAAACCGGATCCAGATGGAGTTCCTCATCTCGCTCGTTGAGCAGCAGCACCTTTGTGCCCGGGGCAACGTTAAACCGTCCTATCGGCTCCGGATCATAGAGGATGTCCTCAGGCGTCAGCCCAAGGGATTCAAAATACTCGTCTCTGCTGCTGTACTGCGCGAATCGTCCACACATAGGCACCTCCTGTTTTAAGGATAGCGTGTTAGAGAGCAATGCTTTATCGGGGCTCATGGAGCTCCGTGTCATGAATGATGCAGCAACCTGAATTCAAGGATAAATAAAATGGCGCAACTGATCCCACTTGCTGAATGGGCACGGGGACCCAATGGTTTTCGTTATCCCCCCACCGTTGTAACGCTAGGCGTCTATGCAAAGACCGGCCAGATATACCCTCCTCCCGTCAAACAAGGCAGGCGCTGGGTGGTGGATGAGAATGCCCGGTTTATAGGTTTATCAGCAAGGCCTGATGTCTCAGCAAATCTTTCCCGTCACGCGCGAGTTTTACTGGAGAAAGCAGTTTATGGCGGCCCGTCCAAGACAACATAACGTTGTCATCCCTAACCTCTATTGCAAACTGGATAAGCGCACAAGCAAAGTTTACTGGCAGTATCGTCATCCTCTGACCAACCAGTTTATTGGATTTGGCACAAATGAATCCGCGGCGAAAGAAGCGGCTATTGAAGCCAACCGAATCATCGCGCTGCAGCAGACCACACAAATTAACCTGCTTGTTGATTTAGCCATTAAGTCAGAAACGAAAACCGACCCCGGCATACGGCTGTCCGCCTGGATCGACCGTTATAAAAGCATATGCAAAGAACGTCTGGAAGCGAAGGAGATAGCCAGTTCTACCTACAAGACTCGTCTCCAATGCGCAGGGATTTTAGTAAAACGTTATCCGGATATCCGGTTAAAGAACCTTAATACCAAATCCATTGCCGTCATTCTCGATGAATATAAGCACGCCGATAAAGCGCGTATGTCGCAATTGCTTCGGGGGGTCTGGATAGATGTCTTCAGAGAAGCACAACACGCCGGTGAGGTTGAGCAGGGATTTAATCCCGCCAGTGCCACACGTAAGGCACAGGTGAAAGTCAGGCGCAGCCGTCTCTTCTTTGATGAGTGGAAGAAAATATTTGAATGTGCAAAAACACTGTGCCCCCGCCCCGCTGCCAATTCCATGCTTCTGGCTTTAATGACGGGACAGCGACGCGGGGACATCGTCAGAATGAAATTCAGCGATGTGTGGGACGGTCATTTGCATGTCAGGCAGTCAAAAACCGGCTTCCGTATCGCCATCCCGACCGGACTCAGGTGTGATGCGCTGGATATGACACTCGCTGACGCTATCGCAGTGTGCCGCGACAGGGTTTTGAGCCCTTACATGATCCACCATTACAGAACCTTTGGCGGTGTGAAAGGCGGGGCATCGGTATCTGAAAACAAATTGTCCAAATACTTCCAGACGGCAAGAGACGCAGCGGGTATACGTGTTGATGCAGATCGAACGCCACCCTCCTTTCATGAGCAACGGTCTCTGGCCGAACGCCTGTATCGCGCACAGGGTATCGATACGCAATTGCTGCTGGGACACAAGTCGATGTCCATGACCGACCTGTACAACGACGAACGGGGTAAGGGGTGGAAAACGCTCGTGCTTTAACGGAATGAGGGGCAAATTTTGCCAGAATTCAAAAAATCATTTTGGGGAAGAATTTTGGAGGAGTTTTGGGGAAAGGATTCAGGCCGCCCTTCCGGACGGCCTGTGATTCACACCCGATTAATGCGCGGCCATCTGCGGAGGCAGGCGCAGCAGGGCTCGCTTGTCTGCCACCTCATCCGGTGTCACCGGTTTTGCCGCATTGCCCCAGCTGTTACGCAGGTAGGTTGCCACGGCTGCCACCTGTTCGTCCGAAAGCTTCCAGGCAAACGAAGGCATCGCACCGCTGGTTGGGTTGCCTGCCGTGACCGCGCCGCGTCCCCCCTGCAGGACCGTCGTGATGATGGAAGAAGCATCATCCGCTAACAGGCCAGGGTTATTCGCCAGGCTCGCCGCGAGGTTGGGGATCCCTTTGCCATCGCTGTTATGGCAGGCCGTGCAGTTGGCTGAATAGACATTTTCACCCATCTTCATTTGCCCATTGTCCATCGACAACGGCTGCGGCAACGTCGTGGTTGAGGCAGGAACCTGCTTGAGATACACCGCAATTGCGCGCAAATCAGCGTCGGTTAAGTGTTGTGTGGAGTTAGTCACAGCTTCCGCCATCGGGCCAGACGCGACCGCCACATGGTTACTGCCGAGCTTGAGGTAATCCACCACCTGTTGCTCAGACCAACTTCCGATACCGGTATGCGGGTTCGGTGTGATGTCGGGGGCATGCCACTCCCCCAGATTACCGCCCTGCAGATAATCACTGCTGTCGCCGCCAATCAGGTTCTTAGCCGTGTGGCAGGCGGCACAGTGTTCTGGCCCTTCCACCAGATAAGCGCCTCGGTTCCATTCAGCACTTTTGCTGCTGTCTGGCTGGAAACCTGCGTTGCGGAAAAACAGCAGGTTCCAGCCCATCATCGCCAGACGAATGTTATACGGAAAGCCCAGGTTGGTTTCCGGCACCTGATAGTGAATTGGCTTAACCGAGCGCAGGTACATCCACAGATCGTGCATGTCCTGATCCGTCAGCTTCACATAAGCGTTGTAGGGCATCGCAGGATAAAGGTGCTCCCCTTCTTTGCCCTTACCGTGACGCACGGCGCGGAAGAAATCACGCTCTGTCCAGCTACCGATACCGGTTTCGCTATCCGGCGTGATGTTGCTGGCGTAAATACCGCCAAACGGCGTGCTGATGGAGTAGCCCCCGGCCAGCGGCAGTTTGCTTTCCGGCATGGTATGACAAGCCGTGCAGTCACTGGCAATCGCCACATAACGTCCGCGTTCAATTGCGGCACTGTCTGCCGCCGTTGGCGGTTGGCTAGTGAGTACGTTGTTGCTGGCGACATCATCAGCGGAGGTATCGCCGTTCATCCACAGCATGCCCGCTGCCACAGCCGCAGCAATCACCGCTACGCCCGCAATGAGTTTGGTTTTCTTCATCTCACACCTTCACCAACGGACCTGGATTTTTCAGGTACTGCTCGATAATGGCTTTCGCCGTCCACAAACTCAGTGCGCCAATCGTGCCCGTCGGGTTGTATCCCGCATTGTTTGGGAAGGAAGACGCCCCCAGCACAAACACGTTGTGCGCATCCCAACACTGCTGATAACGGTTGAGCACCGACGTTTTCGGATCGTTGCCCATCACCGCACCGCCAATGGTGTGGTCGCTGGCAAAGTTATACGGCGAGTAAGCACCCGAAGCAGAGTTGGTTCCGATGACGATTTCCGCGCCCATGGCTTTACCGATCTCGACGCTTTTCTCTTCGATAAATTTCGCTGAACGTCGATCGTTATCGTTGTAGTCGAAGGTGACACGCAGCAGTGCATTGCCGTTGTCATCCTTGTACTCAGGATCAAGGTCAAGATAGTAATCTTCGTGCGAGAAGCTGGTGCCCTGGCCGAAAATGAAGGTGGTGTTCTGGAACGCGTGGGTATAAGCCTTCTTCCACTCTTTACCCCAGCGTGGCGAGCCCGGCGGCAGTGCATCGGCGTTGCCGATAGGACGCGCGCCACGCGCCACGACCAGAATCCCTGCGCCACCGATAAAGCCCAGACCGGTATGGTCAAAGTTATCGCCGTTCCAGTCGTCCACCTGCGAAGAAAGGGCTCCGGCACCGATATACTGATTCAGATTTTCATCTTTGAAGTGGATCGCTGCACCCGATACCGTCTGGAAGCTGTAGGCACGCCCTACCACGCCGGTTTTGGTCACCGGGTTGTAAGGCACCCCAATTTTGGACAGCAGCAGCAGACGGACGTTTTGCATCTGGAAGGCTGACAAGATCACGATGTCTGCGGGCTGTACCCACTCTTTTTTGTTCTTATCGAGATAGGTCACGCCGGTGGCGGTTTTACCGTCTTCCGCTTTATTGACGCGAACCACCGCGGAGTCCGTTAATACCGTGAAGTTCTCACGTTGCATTAACGCTGGGATGACACAGGCGTTAGGGCTGGATTTTGAGAAGTTACCGCAGCCGTAATACAGGCAGTAGCCGCAATAGGTGCAAGGACCCATGCGCACACCCAGTGGGTTAACATAAGCGCGTGACGCCTGGCCAGCGGGAACCATGAAGGGTTTCAAGCCGATCTTCTTCGCGCCTTCGGCAAAAATATCCGTTAGACGCATACTCTCTAGCGCAGGCAAAGGGTATTCGCTTGAGCGGTTGCCCTCGTAAGGGTTGCCGCCTTCAATGACTTCGCCGTTCAGCTTACCGGCCTTGCCTGACACGCCGGCGATCTTTTCAAAGCGATCGTAAAACGGTTCCAGCTCGTCGTAAGTCACTCCCCAGTCTTGCAGAATCACCCCTTTGGCAATCTGCTGTTTTCCATAACGCTTCACGGTCTGGCTGTAAGGCTCGAAATCGAACGGCGTAAAACGCCAGGCCATCCCAGCCCAGTGGGTGCCCGAGCCTCCCACGTTGTAACCCAGCTCATTCAGGTTCCACTCACGAGTTGGCAGAGCCGTTTGCGTGGTGTTATTACGGAAAGTGGTGGTTTCGACGGCGGGCGGCAGCAGCATACTGCGGCGCGTATCCCAACGCAGTTCATCGGTATCGACCGAAGGGGGAAAATCTGTCGCGGTTTCAAACCACGGGCCACGTTCAATGGCAACGACATTCAGACCTGCGCGGGTCAGCTCTTCGGCGATCAAAGAGCCGCACCACCCCAGGCCGACGATGGCGACATCAGCTTTTGGACGGACGTTATTCATAGTTTATTGCTCAGCAAACAAATTAAAGGGTGTTATCAATCAGGCTGGTAGGAATGATGTTGAGCTTCTGTCCTTTTTTCGGCAGCAGATCGCGGAAGTCGTAGCGAGCGCCAGGGAAGCCAATCATTTTCCAGCTGGTCATGTCTTTGTTCCCCCCATAAATCGGGTCAGACAAGAAGCCCTCACGCACGTTCTGCAGCAACAGTTCAAAGAACACTTTGGTTTCAACTTCCTCACCGAGATCGAGGCTGTTCTGCTCCATTGCGGTCAGCACCTGATCCTGCTGATCACCACGTAGTGAGAGGAAGTCTTTGCCATATTGTTGCTGAAGGGCTTTATCCAGCGCAGCAATGCCAAGACGATAACGTTGTGCAGGCGTCAGCGGAGATTGCGGACCCTGCTCAGCGGTGCCTTTGACAAATTTGCCTAAACGGTAGATCGCCACTGCGTTGCCGTAATCACCCGCGAGTTGGCGGTCGATAAAGATGGCGCACCCTGCCTCTTTGCCACTCAGGCTGGTTTCATCCGCTGGGATAAATCGTTCAGCGATGGCGCCTACCGTGTCAAATTCATGCTGAGTGAGATATTGCAGCCCCCCTTTTCTCGGCGGTGCGGGCGGCGTTTGGATTTTGCCGGGTTCCCAGGGCTGACCACCCTTCACCTCATCGGCCTGCGCCAATGTCGGGATCGTGGAAGCCACTCCCAATGCGGTGATGGAAGTGAGAAATTCTCTGCGTTTCATGTTTTCCCTGCTTTCACATTGCAAACCAGGTCAAATAACAGACGTATTTGTGCCTGGCATTGAGCCATATAAATAAGGTTTATTGGATAAATAATGACGCTGCCCGGTGGGCTTTTATTAGATAAATACTGAGGTAAGTTTTTACATTCAAATCACGTAATTAATTAAATATTTACAACGCAGCAAAGAGTAATGACTCCCCCTTCGCTTTGAAAGGTTTTTGTTGATGGTTTCCCATCATTGAAGTTTTTAATAAGCCGGACTGGACGATGTAGAGTGTGGTTTCGTCTCGCAACATTTAACATCTTGCCAGTCACGAAACGTTGCGCATAATACGGCGAAAATAGACGCCAGGCTGTGACCTGATGCGCACTCTGCGTAGTTGAAATAGTGAACATGAATTTTACTGGGGCTCAGAAACAAATGAAAAAACTCACCCTGATTAAAGTGGCCGAACTGGCCGGGGTTGGGATCGCCACGGTTGACCGGGTGCTGAATGAGCGTGGCGGGGTTCGTCCGGAAACGGTACGCAAAGTGTTGCGCGCCGCGCGTCAGGCCGGGTTACAGCGTTTACTGCCGGATGACACGCAGCATCCCTGGCAGATTGAGGTATTCCTGAGCAGTAATGGCACCTGGTTTTTTCAGCAGTTAGCCGATGAATTTGCCAATATTGCCGATCGCCTTGGTTATCGTAAAATTAAATTATTTCGTACGCTGGTGAGTGAAAATCCGCCGGAAAAACTGGCGGAAAAGATAAAAAAAAGCGGTGAGTTGCGCGACGGTATTATTGTTTATGGGCATGACTATCCTGTTATTCACGAAGCCTTATCCTGGTGTAAAGATAAAGGCGTCCCGGTGGTTTCACTGGTTTCAGACTTACCTAATTCACATCGATTCTGCCATGTTGGAATAAATCAATATCAGGCTGGGCGTACCGCAGGCTTATTAATGAGCCAGACTATGCCCCACAAGGGTGACGTGATCATGGTTAGCGGGCGTTTTGATTTCAGCGCACATATTCAACGTATTTCAGGTTTTCGTGATGCCATCACCCAACGCGCCCCCTGGTTACAGTTGCGTGAAGTATTGGCGGGGGAAGATGAACGGCACAAAATCCGAACGCTGCTGAATCACACGTTACAGCAATCAAGTAATGTGGTCGGTTTGTATAACTCTGGCGACAACAACAGCGATATCAGTGCTGTATTGCAGCAACACCAGTTGCTGGGCCGCTGCTGCTACATCACCCACGAATTGTATGATGTGACGAAAGATCTGCTGCAAAGTGGCGCGCTCTCCTACACGCTGGATCAAAACGCCCGTCAGCACGCCGTGCTGGCCACTGACCTGTTGATACGGCATCTGGAACAGGGCTTTGAACCCGATCTGTATCAGGACGGCCGCGTTGAACTGCGCATTGTGACGGCGGAGAATCTGGATTAGTCAGTAGGTACAGCGTTACCCCACAAAATAAGAGGCTAAAGCGAAAGCAAGATAAGCGAACCGCAACAATTAAATATTCACTTGTTCAGCATGATTATTCTGCACATAAAGGACAGAGCGGTTTACACTGGCAGGCCACCATTCAGGAAGAAGAGGTCATTGTGCTGTCGAAAATCCCCGATTATGAAACCGATCGCGAAGGCTATCTGGAGTTCATGACCCGCAGTAACGCGCTGCGCATGGAGCTACTGATTTTGTCGGAAAAGTTTGTTGAGGTGCACGGCTCTTATGAAGCGGGCATGGCGGAACTCGGAGAATGGCTACTTAACTATGCCGATAATGCCATGATTCAGAAGTTAAGTTCCGGCCCCATCAGCAAAGAATGGTTATTTGATGAGTTGAAAAGACGCCACAAATAGTCGTCTGGTTCTATAAGTTAACGCCAACATTAACGCAGGGTCTTCAAGCTTAGATCTCATTAGCACGGTAATGGTCTTCTGCTGAAAATATAATCTATAGTAATCAGTCAAACCAAAATGTGACAAATTTATGGCAGAAATAAAACTCAAACTGGCGAATCCGCCACTGCGAAAGAATCACATAACCAATTGTTTTTAATTATAAAACAAACAAATATCGATTTTATTGCATCTCAAAAATTTCATTTATATGACTAAATTTTGACAGTTCTGTCATAAAACTTTCATAAATTTTCTATATGTTAGCCGCACATATCGTTGTGCTTATGCTGCTTTAGCGATCTATAGGAAATTTTCACTAATGAGTGATTACGTTACGCCTCAGACTTTACATGTTGCCGCTTCACCGTTGTCTTCCGCGATTCAACTCCCTGCAAAAAACAGTAAGAAACCGCTTTTCCTGTTCGGCATGGTTTTACTCGCCGGCATTCTCTTTGCAGGAACGCAATTAATCGGTGATATCCATCAAACCGGGGTCACATTTAGCAGTGTGCTACCGCTGATGCTCCTGGGGTTTGCCTTGTTAGCGGCATTGGGTTTCGAGTTCGTCAATGGTTTCCACGACACGGCCAACGCTGTGGCTACCGTCATTTATACCCGCTCACTCTCTCCGACCGTGGCGGTGGTGTGGTCAGGAATTTTCAATTTCCTTGGTGTTTTATGCTCTTCTGGCGCGGTGGCTTTCGGCATTATCTCCCTGTTGCCGATTGAACTCATTATGCAAACCGGCAGCAGCGAAAGCTTTGTAATGATCTACGCCCTGCTGTTCTCGGCGATCATCTGGAACCTCGCCACCTGGTGGTTGGGCCTGCCCGCCTCCTCATCGCACACCTTAATTGGTTCCATTATTGGCGTGGGCATCGCCAATGCCGTGATGCACGGACGCAGCGCCATGAGCGGCGTAAACTGGGGACAGGCATTAAACATCGGCAATGCGCTGATCCTGTCACCGATTGTCGGCTTCATTTGTGCTGCTCTGTTGCTGGTGTTGATGAAGCGCGTGGTGAAAAAACCTGAGTTGTATGCCACCAGCAAAGATGAAGGTGCGCCGCCGATGTGGATTCGCGGTTTGATGGTGCTGTCCTGCACCGGCGTCTCTTTTGCACATGGCTCGAATGATGGCCAAAAAGGCATGGGGCTGATGATGCTGATTCTGGTGGCTGCCCTGCCCGTAACCTATTCTCTCAATCGTTCCGTGCCCCAGTCCGATATTCCACATTTGATCACACTCACCGAAAGCAGCCAGTCACAACTGCTGCAGTTCAGCAACGCTCCCACTCCTGCTCAGCCTGATGATGTGTTAGCGACGTATTTGCGCACTGGCCAACGCGATACGACGGTGATCGCCGCGCTGGCTCAGGTCAGTGGCAACATCGGCGCCACGCTGAAGCAATATGGCGCGTTGCAGACAATCCCCGCCGATCAGAAACCTGCCATGCGTAATGAGATGTATCTGGCAGCTGAAACCATCAAACGTCTGCAAGCCGATCACTCGCTGATTTTACCGGCTGCCACCCAGCAAAATCTGCAGGCGCTGAAAACCGCGCTGAACGGTGCAACGCAATTTATCCCGACCTGGGTCAAAGTCGCGGTGGCACTGGCTTTGGGATTAGGCACCATGGTCGGCTGGCGTCGCATTGTCACCACGCTGGGTGAGAAGATTGGCAAAAGCCAGCTCAACTATGCGCAAGGCATCAGTGCGCAAATGGTAGCAATGGGTACCATTGGCGCAGCCGATGCTTTTGGTCTGCCGGTCTCAACCACGCACGTGCTCTCTTCAGGGATTGCGGGCACCATGGCCGCCAATCGCAGCGGCTTACAGTTCGGTACGCTGCGCAATATGGTCTTGGCCTGGGTGCTCACCTTGCCTGCCGCCGCGCTGCTCTCTGCCGCCCTCTACTGGATCATGACTTCACTGTAACGCTCGCTTCGACAGGGATAAGACGATGTCTGCACATGAAATGAATAACAACAATATGTTTGATGCGCGCTTTTTACAGGAATTCTATGACAGCTATGACGAATCGCTGGAGATGGAGTTAGCGGATGTTGGTCTGGCGGCCAATAACGATCCGCAAGAGATGGCGTGGCGTCGCCGCTATTTTATGGAGCTGCTGCATCTTCAGGGCGAGTTGGTGAAGCTGCAAAACTGGATGATCCGCACCGGCCATCGTCTGGTGGTGATTTTTGAAGGCCGCGATGCGGCAGGCAAAGGCGGCGTGATTAAACGTATCATGCAGCGACTCAATCCGCGCTATTGCCGCGTGGCGGCACTGCCCGCGCCAAATGAACGTGAGCGCACGCAGTGGTATTTTCAACGTTACGTCTCTCATCTGCCGTCAGCGGGCGAGATCGTGTTGTTCGACCGTAGCTGGTACAACCGCGCGGGCGTCGAAAAGGTGATGGGATTTTGCAGCGATGCGGAGTACGAGGAGTTCTTCCACAGCACGCCAGAGTTTGAACGCATGCTGGTGCGCAGCGGCATTCAGATCGTGAAATACTGGATCTCCATCACCGATGAAGAGCAGGAAATGCGCTTCCTTAGCCGCATTCATGATCCGCTGAAGCAGTGGAAGCTGAGTCCGATGGATTTGGAAAGCCGCCGCCGCTGGGAGGATTACACCGCCGCCAAAGAGATGATGCTGGAGCGCACCAATATTTCTGAGGCGCCATGGTGGGTGGTACAAGGCGTTGATAAGAAGAAAGCGCGTCTGAACTGCATTTCTCACCTACTGCAACAGGTGCCGTATGAAGCCGCAGAAGGCGAGCAGATTTCATTACCTTCCCGCATTCATCATGAAAATTATGCCCGTCATCCGGTGCCAGAGAGCATGATCGTGCCTGATAGCTACTGAACTATACTTTGACCAGTCGATGAATATCAGGAGGGGTTATGGCAGGCGGCTGGTCTGAAGATGGTGCAGTGCAAAAGCAGATTGATGCGACCGTGGATGATGCGATTGCGCGCGCCAGAAGTCACCTCAACCATGGCGCAAGTGCAGCGTATTGCGACGAGTGCGGGGAGCCGATCCCCGAAGCGCGTCGCAGCGCGTTGCCTGGGGTGCGTTACTGCGTGAAGTGCCAAAGTGCGTTAGATAAACAAGAAGCCAGCCACAGCGGGTATAACCGCCGTGGCAGCAAGGATAGCCAGTTGCGGTAGATAAGTCGTAATCCCTTCAGGACGCCACTGAACATTGAACAGCTGGTCATGACGTGACAAATCGACCAGCCAGTTCCCGCTCGATGGGATGCGCAATTCCAGCTTAAGACTCTCAGGTCGCAGTTTGTTGCGCTTATAGAACCAGTGCTCAGGCGGTTCGTTCGTGAGGACGATACCACACACACTGTATGACACTTCTTCAATACCCAGACTGGCAAACCATTCAGCGACTTCGGGTTGGGTAGGATGGTCGAACATATTGGCTACGCTCCTGAGTCAAAGTGAGACAACGCAAAAGCCTATCGTTGAAAACACTGTTTTTAAATCCTTTATTTCGCTGCCTGGTAGCAAGTGCGGACGATGCTCCGATAGCGCACCTAAAGTTTAAACTTCGGTATTTCTGCAGAGAAGGGCCGTTAATTACGCAATTTTTCAATATCATCGGACATTATTGCCGTGATATTTTTGGTGATCTTTTCAACCGGCCAGTTCCACCACGCCAGCTTTTCCAGTGTCGCTATAGTTTCCTCTGGGAAGCGTTTCTTAATAATTTTTGCAGGGTTGCCACCCGCAATCGTATAGGCAGGCACATCGGAGGTGACGACCGAACGTGATGAAATAATCGCGCCATTACCGATTTTCACACCTGGCATAATCAGAGCGTCAAAGCCGATCCATACATCGTTGCCAATCACAGTGTCGCCTTTGTAGGGTAAATCACCCGCTTGTGGCATGGCGTTTTCCCATCCGTTTCCGAAAATATAAAACGGGAAAGTAGAGAAGCCAGAAAGTTTATGATTTGCCCCATTCATTATGAATTGAACGCCTTTAGCTATGGCGCAAAACTTACCAATGATCAGCTTGTCTCCAATAAAAGGAAAATGATAGAGAACGTTACGCTCGAAGTTTTCCGAGTCCTCTGGATCATCGTAATAAGTAAAATCACCCACGATGATGTTAGGGTTTTTTATCGTGTTTTTGATGAAGCAAACCTGTGGGAATCCCTCCATTGGGTGTGTATTGGATGGATCTGGTCCGCGCATAATTCCTCCTGATAAAAATAGTTTGTTGCTTGAAGGCTACCACATCACGATAAGGGTAGTGCTTTAATTATGAGCGTTCTTTTGCGCATTGCACTCCCCTCTTTTTGTTCTAAGCAGACAGTTCACGTCCTGAGAGCCGCTAAGTGCAAGGAGCAGACGTTAACGTACTATGACAATTTAAGGATAATTAGGGGTGATCTAGGCTGCTGATATAACCTTTCAACAGAATACCAGGTGCTTCGAAATGGGCTTTTTAGTAATATGCCAATCAGATGATCAATAAAGATGTCTCTGAATGCTCAAGGATTAAAACAATGCCACTGCCGGAAAGGATGAAACCTACCAAAGTCAGTAGTAAAAAGATTAGTGAACTAGCAAAAAAAGCTGAAATGATACTTTCCAAAATTGATGAAGGTGCAGAACAGGACGATGCTGATCTGGCGGCTATGATGGTCGAATGGAATAACCAGGTTGTGCACCCCTATACATTTTCTGATTTCAGGGACTTCTCCTCCTGGACAAATGCCAGAGAATTTACCAGGATGGCTTTTAATCTGGATAAATTTTATCCTGACTTTACGTGGGAAGAATTGCTTCAAACAATAACATTCATCTGTGTCTGCGAGGGCAAGGAGTTCGAACAAAACTTCGCACTTTCATTACTCGAATCTAATTTTGCAGGTAATCCATCTGACCTAATCTTCTGGCCGGATAGTTGGTTCCAGAATCCTGAAATGTTAAATGCTAACCTGAGTGTCGAGGAGATTGCCGGGTATTTAATGGCCCGCTCAGGGCGGAACTTAACGGATGCACCTGATATAGAGTTGAAATATTCAATACCGGATGATAATTGATTTTTGCATTGCCGCTACACCTACATTTCCCAGGCTGTATTTTTGAAAATGGTTGCAGGACAGCGTCCGCTTTTCGCTCACAGCGGACAGTCACCACTATTAGCTTATCCGCTTCGTATCAGAAGCAGACGTCAGATCCGATTAATACAATCAGCGTAATGTCTTCGAGAAACAGACTGCTTCCGTCCTACCTATGTATGGGCCGTAATTCGCAATACGGATATAACCCTTTTTGTTGTAGAAATTTACAGCCCGGTGGTTGATGTGTCGGGTTTCCAGCCTAAGCTCGGTATATCCCATCTCTTTTGCAGATTTTTCAAGAAAAGTGAGTAAAGCACTGCCAACTCCTGACTCACTTCGGTCTGAATACATTCTTTTAAGCTCGGCTATATTTTGCGTTAAAGGTCGTATAGCACCGCACCCGACAACTCTACCTTGGGAATTCTTCGCTAATGCCCATACGGCTTTTTCATCACTTATTGTTTCAACGGCGAAATTGCTTTTGCCGTTATCACCCGTAATAGTGGCAAGTTCTGCGGATAGCAATTCGATTAAGCGATGGGATTCTGAAGACAACGGATCTGATTTCTCTACTGTAATCATGGTTATACCCTGAAGGATGAATGCGACTAACATGATGCATCCAGTAAAGGAATACATCCACACAAAACGGGTATGGGACAACAGTGTGATGTCTGTTCCTCGCTCGGAGCGGACATTAGCTGTTGTGGATGTCTGCTGTGGGCCAACAGCAGACAAATTTACGCCATATAGTGACAAATAACACCACACAGCTATCATGGCTATACGAAGTCAATTTGTGGATTATAAGATCATGATAAATATGGAAGTGGGTACCCCAATTGATTACCCGACCTTACTGAAGGTTTGGGAATCATCTATACGTGCCACACATGATTTTTTAGAGGAGCAGGATATTCAGGCACTACGCCCCCTGATACTGCAT
>NZ_CAJCKS010000064.1:0-28043 GCF_903970985.1 Pantoea sp. ME81
ACTCATCAACGCCACCAGTGGGGACTGGCGCGCATCGGTCATCAATGTCATCTGGTCAATGGCATCAGCGAGGTTCTCCGCACTGTTCCAACGCAGGCTGTTGAGGAAATGCTGCCAGGCATCCGCGTAATCGATGAAGTAGCGCTGAGTGAGTCTCGCTTGTAGCGCCTGAGGCGACAAGTCATCCGCTGCTGTTGCGCTGTTATCACTCAGTACCCAATCGAAGGCTTCCCGACGCTGATCGACCAGTTTGGCAATAGCAGCCTTCACTTGTTGATCCCAGGCCTGACGTGTAAACACCCCTGGTACGACGTCATCGGTGGTGAACAGTGAGGCGGCATCAGTATCGCCAACCATCTGGTTCAGGGTCATGTCGCTGAAGGCAGGAACGAGCTGATGCATCATCTGCTGATACAGCTTGTCTTCCAGACTACGTGCTGCAGTGGTGCGTAATAAGGTGCGGCGCGCTGCGCTAATTTGACTGGCATCAGGCGTGATACGCCACGCCGGGTGTTGCGGCAGATTCTGCGCATAAAAGCCATACAACGCCGGTGCGCTGCTGCGCCACAAGCCCGCATCAACGTCTGCACGTTCAGGCCAACTACTCAATAAGGTCTTGCTGAGAAACGCTGCATCACTCTTTTCTGGATGCGCCATCATCAGTAATGCTTTGAGATGGTTGTAATCACTGCGGCTAGCCACCTTTGGCATCGCGGCAAGTTGTTGCTCCAGATGGGATGCGGTGGCATCGCGCATCAATTCATTGTTACTGCGCGCATACCATGGCCAGAGCGCAGCCAGCTGTTGGCGACTGCTATCGAGGCCAAAGCGTTGATACCAGGGTGCGCCCTGCGCGGCTTGATATTGCAAACGGGCAATCTGCTGCTGTAGTGCCAGCTGATGCAAAATATGCTGGTCCAACGAAGAATAAGGCTTAACCGCAGCCTGAGCCAGCAACTGACTGCTGTTTATTTGATGGCGATTCGTGAGATAAGCGCCCAGTGTGCCTGCGCCCCATAGCGCCGCTAAACTGATCACCCCCCACTGTGCGGCTTTTTCCCACACGACACCTAATCGACGAGCACTGCGATGAGGCACATCCGCCAACAGACTCTGCCAGCTGCCATCGGCTAACCAGCTATGAGTAGCCAGTGTGTGAGGAGTGGTCTGTGGCAGACTGAACATCACGCCTGCCAGTGGCAAGCTGTGTGGCCCTGCCAGCAACGGCTGCAAGCTTTGTTTCAAACGCTGTGCACCGCTGCTCGCTAATTGCTGTGCCAGACGCAGCAGAAAATCGTGACTGTTATTCTGCATGATCTGCTGCATGCCCTGGCGGCTAAGTTGCGGCGTCAAAGCCTGCAGCCCCTCACCCAGCGATTCCGGCGATGCGTTGTGAGCCAGTAAACACCCTACCGGCTGGGTAATACGTGCATCCTGTTGCCAATGGCTCTGCTGCACCTCCCACAGATAAAGCGGTAATTGCCAACCCAGGGCGCGATAGTGCTGGTGCAACTGGCGGCATACCGCATCAACCTGTGCCGACTGGCGTGACAGCTGATCATCACTGACCCAGATCACCGCATCCAGCGGCTGACTACGCAGCTTGCGCAGCGCGGCAATCTTGTCACTATCTGGTGCTGCTGTGGCGCTACCGCCCCAAATCAGCACATTGCCTTCGCCCTCCAGCCACTGCTGCTGTATCAACCCCGGCAACAGCTGTTCTACGTGCTGGCTTTCACCCAACACCATCAGCAGTTGCACACGACGTCCCCAGTTGCGGCCATAACGGTAGCGAAGATGTTGTTGCAGTTCGTGTAAAGGAGTAGCTGGATGGCTGCTCATTCTGGGTTCGGCAGCGGGATAGAGCTCTTCAAGCCTGGCTTTTCTTTTGGCTCGAGCCAAATGAAATACCGACGTCGCTACCGGGATCATAAGCAGACACAGCACGACAATCGCTGACAACAGCCACACAATGATTTTAGTACCGCCGTTATCAAGCCCCAGCTGGCCGCCATACTGCCAAATAACGCCCCCCAAAGCGGCGGTTACCATCGCGAACAGGGTAAAAATACCCGCTTTATTCCATTTGCTGTTAACCATGCGCTATGACTCCATTGATTGCACGGCATGGATAAGCCAGCCGTTTTGATGCTCCGCAAGCATCAGACATGCGGTTTGCGTGATAGATGAGGTATCAGCAGCTAAGCCAAGAGCCAGCCACGGTGCTGCTGGGCCAGCCAGCCCGGCAAAACGCTCAACATCACGTATTTGATTGATCTGTAGTGCGCCATTGGCAGCATGGCTTTGCTGCATTAATACAGCACTGTGCCTAAGCCCCTGTTGCTGCGCGCAATAACAACCACTGGCCGCTTTCGCCGCTGTCTGTGTGGAAAAAAACGTTAATAACTCAGTTTCAAGTTTTTGGGATGAAGTGAATAGAGGACGTAAAATTCTGGCTGCCGTGGATAAATTAACGCTTTCCGCAACATCATCACTGGCCAAAATAAATATCCCCATGGCATCTGAATAACGTTCGCGGTCATCCTGTTGCATAATCAGGATAACGTTAATACTTTCATCTTTACTCTGCTGTATACTTTGCAACTTATCAGCATAACTTTCTGAAAGTTCTGTCAGCGTCGTTATTGGGTGTAAAGGAAATTGAGATTGCCAGATCTCAGCTAACACTTTCATAAACGCAGTACGTCTGCCAGGTAAAAAATCGTTCAGTAGTTTAATATGAATTGTTGTATTTGGGGGAAGTTGCGAGAGAGGGATATTAATGCTCTTTAAAAGCAGCGTGATTTTTTCGCCATCCTCACTTGGAAAATAATCAATTTTTTGGACTAAACCATTTTTTGTCTCAATACTGGCTTCAGCTTTGGCTATGGTGTTAGCTGTAATATTTCCAGGAATAAACACATACGAAGCGAATAAAGCCACATAACGCTTTGACCATTTTTCCCAGGCATCTTCGATAGTTAACCTCTCCTGCTCCCAAGCTTGCCAGCCATTATGCTTAAAGGAATAGGTTAAGTAACGGAAAAACAGCGCCAGCAAGCCGCTGCCGACAACCAGGCAGGCGGCAAACAAAAGATGCAGTGATTCGAACAAGCCAGGTTGAAAAATCGAGGTAAGATTGAATATTGAGATAACAGAAAGCATTAATAACATCAATGCGCCAAGCCATTTGAGTAAAGAAGGAGGTTGTGGCTCAGGCTTTACTGGCAACGAAGGTTTATTCCAGTTCATCATTATTACCCTTCGCCAACCTCAGTGACGCTTGATATTAGTTGGCAACCGCACTCACAATGGCACCCATCCAGTGCGACCGCTTTGCCATCTGAAATCCAGTCACTGGCACCTTCAACAATTTTATTTACACCATGACCACTATGTGGGCAGCTTACTTCGTCCCCAATTAACGCGACCTTTTTACCGTTAACCAGCATCGTTGATGAAGCTGATATCACCTGGCCACCATGCGATGTTTTATCACCAAGTAAAATGACGCCTTTGGCCATAGAAACCTCATTCAGAAGTTAAAGTTTAGCGTGACATCTTTTAAAAAACATCACCGATAATGATTGAAATGAATTGTTAATCGCAGAATCGAGGCAGCCCACCCAATTTAAATAGTGTCACTTTACGCTTTGTTTTATTAATTATTTATCACGCAGCGTGCATTGTAATAGGGTAAGTACCAGCTTCTGTTGCCAAGGGTAGGATCCTTTGAATTACGAAATACGGTCTGATTACTCAAAGCACCGCCTCCGCCCTCATAACCTCTTATGACTTTTTTGGTTCCATTTTCAGGGCCTGTAGGATTTTTTTTAGCTGAGTGGGAATAATAGTCTTTTGCGTACCAATCCTGCATCCAGTCCACTCCGTTCCCGGCCATATCATATAAGCCCAATGGCGTAGGTGGATATCTCCCCACTGGATAATTGAACATATCCCAAGTCATTTCTTCACGCTGTTCTGTTGAAGGAACATTCCTTCCCTCTTCGTACTTGCCATTATCCGTAGCATAAATTACATATTTACCACCATCACGGGCAGCATATTCCCATTGTGCTTCCGTGGGTAAGGCTATTTTTTTCCAGAAACTTCACCTAACCAGTGACAATAACCCTGAGCCTGTTGCCAGTTTAAAGCAGCAGGCATATCGGGTGCCTGCAACTTCTCCTTGTCGTCTTCATTGCCTGGCGGCACATCAGGCCTTGACAGATTTTTCGCGTGTAAATAGACATCATAATCCTTCCAGGTTACTTTGTATTTACTGATGCTAAAATCATCGAGCGTAACTTTATGCAGCACTTTATCATCGTCGCCAAGTGAAATGGGAAATTTTTCATCAGTTAATGGGCCAAAATCCCCCATTTCAAATGTTCCACCTTTGACCTTAACCATATTAGCCAGCGAGCGATCTACCAAATCTTGCTGTAAATGAGCTGTTTTAACGTCCTTGTTCCCGTCACAGGCATTTAGCAGCAATAGTGAAATGATGGCTAAATATTTAAGCATCTTTAGTTCCAGTTATTAAATAGCAATTAAATAAATCACTGGTTATTCATTGCACAGCGTGCATTGTAAAAGGGTAAATTCCAGCTTCTGTTGGCACGAGTAGGGTAATATGATTTGCGATATACGGTCTGATTACTCAAAGCACCGCCTCCACCCTCATAACCTCTTATGACTTTTTTGGTTCCATTTTCAGGGCCTGTGGGATTCTTTTTGGCTGAGTGGGAATAATAGTCTTTTGCGTACCAATCCTGCATCCAGTCTACTCCGTTCCCGGCCATATCATATAAACCCAGTGGCGTAGGTGGATATTTCCCTACGGGATAATTGAACATTAGCCAAGTCATTTCTTCACGCTGTTCGGTTGAAGGAACATTCCTTCCCTCTTCATACTTCCCATTATCCGTAGCATAAATTACATATTTACCACCATCACGGGCAGCATATTCCCATTGTGCTTCAGTGGGCAAGGCTATTTTTTTTCCAGAAACTTCACCTAACCAGTGGCAATAATCCTGAGCCTGTTGCCAGTTTAAAGCAGCAGGCACATCTGGTGCCTGTATTTTCTCTCTGTCGTCTTCATAACCTGGCGGCACATCGGGCCGTGACAGATTTTTCGCGTGTAAATAGACATCATAATCCTTCCAGGTTACTTTGTATTTACTGATGCTAAAATCATCGAGCGTAACTTCATGCAGCACTTTATCATCGTCGCCAAGTGAAATGGGCAATTTTTCATCAGTTAATGGGCCGAAATCACCCATTTCAAACGTCCCACCTTTGACCTTAACCATATTAGCCAGCGAGCGCTCAACTAAATCGTGTTGAGGACCGGTTGAACCTTTATCTTCTTCTCCATCACAAGAACTTAATAGAAAAGACATTAGAACCATTAAGGTTAGTTTTTTTATTGAAAATCTCATTAGGCTATGCTCTCTTTTTCATTAGACTGCAAATAAGCAAACTGCATATTTGTCTGGTTGTTCAGTAAGGCGAGATAATCATCCATGTATGATTGCGGTATTGATTTTAAAGGAGAAGCAGGGTCAATATCACTGCTGTCTGGCAAGCGCTGATAGAGTAAAGTTATTTTTTCTGCATATTGCGTAGACCAATTTCCCAGCCAAGCCTGTTCGCCTTCACCTAGAAATTTTATAACTTTATCTTGATTAACTTGCCAGCTGCCAGACTTATCACCAGCGTTTGTTGAAAGATGCTGCATAACATTTTCATAATCTTTTTTTGACTGCACCCATTTTAGGGCGTTGAACACAGCCTGCTTGCGTAATTTCATCACGCCAATTTTATATGCGTTCCATTCAGTTAAATTCCAGTTATCATTCCTCGGATCTATTCTATCCACAAAATTGTTATCAATTAATAATGCTATAATAGATCCTTTGGTTTCAGGAGTTGAATATTTCAAAGAATCAGGATCATTATTAATTGACTCCATTAACAATCTCCTTCGTTCTGCCGATGATATTGCCTCACCTAACGCTTCACTCAAATCGATCATTGACGGAAATTTATTAACAACGCTACCTATTTCATTATATAAATCTTGTGTACTTTGAACCCCAGCGCTTAATGCAATAATGGGTATCATAACGATGCTTTTATATGAATCAGAAGGGATTTGCTTTTCCATTTTCTGGTAATCAACATTTCGCAACATTATTGTAAAGCACTCAAAAAATGTTTTTAATTCCGCAACGTTAATCTCTAAACCAACTTGTCCTTTCGCACCGCCCCCCCAACACAATGCAGCTTTGCAAAGTATGCGAAATTTTCCTTGCACATAGGTGAGATGAAAAGTGGCGCTGGCACCCGCTCCCAGTTGAAGACTTACCCCCGGCTTAATCACGGCAAACTTCACAAAATCCTTGCCTTCTTCTGGAGATTTCCACTCCACACTTCCAGCTATATTGCCGCCAATTTCTAACCCAGCAAATACGCCTAAGTCAGCACCCGCATCAGCATCAACCGCAGATCTCGAAATATCATGCTGATTCTGTCCTGGGCGCAAACGTGTCGAGGCCCCTCTAATGCCATA
The DNA here is from genome assembly GCF_903970985.1 of Pantoea sp. ME81. Taxonomy (NCBI): domain Bacteria; kingdom Pseudomonadati; phylum Pseudomonadota; class Gammaproteobacteria; order Enterobacterales; family Erwiniaceae; genus Pantoea; species Pantoea sp. ME81. The sequence goes on from NZ_CAJCKS010000064.1 coordinate 6,581, forward strand.
ACCTTCCGCCGTTTTAGAACCCCAATCTGCTGTTACACCAGCCTCAACCGCTACACTGGCGCCAACACTACCAGTCAGCCCATAAGTAAGGACAAATTTAAAAGCACCTAAGGATGCTTCCTTGCCTTGTCGGTCTGGATAAAGAAAGGTACTTCCATTTTTATTCGGAAAATGACTTTTTCTCTCGCATTTGGCTTCCCCCAAAACAAAGCTGGCGTTGCCTTTCACTTTACCGTTCAATTGCTTGTTAAGCGGGTTGTATTCGCCATTACATCCAGCGCCGGCACTAAAGCGCATCAATTGCGCGGCGACACTAAAATCAACATCCCCACTTTGGGCGAATTTTTCGTTTTCAGGCTCAAGATATTTCTTTAAACGGGTATTCATCGCCTTTGACCAACTGCCGATGATGATATTCACATCATCCATCAGTTTAATATCATCGCCAGCAAGTTTCATTTTCGGCCGTGTGTCTTTAATGGCCTTAACGATTTTCTCATGATCAACGACCAGCCGTGTGCGCTCTTCTGTACGGCCGTGTTCGTCTGGCTCCGTGGTGTAAGTTTCCTTTTTTACAAAGCTCTTACCGCCTGATTTTTTTTCGGAGTCTTTTAACTGATAGGTCCGCCAGTGATGACTTATTCTGTCTGATCGCACATACGTCTTTTTAAAACCCATTACGCCTTTCTTAGAAGCAGGGATTAACTCCATCAACCCTATTCCCGCCGAACTCATACCGGAGGAGAGTAATTTCCCCTCTTCTACATCCGGTGTAAGAGTTTTAAGTAAGTCGCGTAACTTTTCACTGGCATGGTTCACTTTTTCAGCCGCACTCTCCAGCAATGTGTTTGCCTGAGCGATGTTAGTTTTTCTAATTTCAATCGCGCGGTCTGCGTCTAACTCATACTCTTGCTTGGCTTTGATCACTGCTTCCATTGAACGCGTGAGCAAATTTTGTTCACTGAGAAAAGCCTCATGTTCCGCAGCGGGCACGCAGAGCAACGTTGCACTACCAGGATGAAAATAGACTTCAACCTCCCCAGAGCTTTTAGCGGGGATGCCTTTAGGGACTGCAGATGTTTGCGAATTCGCTGGAGTATCCGACATGGTGATTCCTTATCGTTAATCAGGACAATCAGTTAAAGAAATTCAATTTTGATGCTGTTAGGCATTACCGTTGAGATTTCTGCCGTATTTCCTTCGTCATCGGTATACCCTTCGTAAACATCCCCTTCTCCAGTGGTAATACGATAATGCTTATTAGGAATTATCTGACCACTGGTTTCATCAATGGCGGTAAAATATTCGCTGTAGCCCGTTGGTAATTCTGGTGGCGTGATATTGATATTAGCCGATCCCATTTTCTGCACATTGCTGCTTTTCAGCAGAATATTGCCTGGACAACCCAGTTCAATATTACCGTCCTTGAGCCGTATATATCCACCACCACAGCTCAGTAGTAATTCTTCATGTGCCGCAATGGTGACTTTACTTTCTACGCTGGTGATTGAAAACGCCTGTTTCGCTAACAAATTCATGGCATCGTTTTGTGCCTGAATATCCACATCACCTTTTCCGGCATAAGCCTTAATACCGGCGGTTTTGGCATACATGCTGACGGACTCTTGTGATGACGCAGTAAAGGACTTGCCACTGCTGATATCTATATTTCCACCCGCAGCTATGCCGACGCTTTCATTACCCGAAGCAACTCGTACCGCTTTAGGACTCACAACGCCGACTCCTTCAGGGGCATGCAATACCATGCCTGCTCCTACTAGCTTCTTCAGCGCATTATTCAATGATTCCTGACTGTGGGTGTCACTGGCGGCTGCCTTGGCATTTTCCGCGGCTTTAGAGAGCGATTGCGCCAATGCTAATGCTTTTTCCAGTTGTGCGATGGCCGCCTGCATATCCAGCGCCTGTCCCTGCGCCAGCTCCTGACCATCCGCACTAATAAACAGCCCTTTCCCCGCACGAATCGCGCCCCAGCTGTCGCTGCGTAGTTCAAAGCCTTCGCCACGCTGCGTGCGTTCACCATCCACCAAGTGGCCAAGGTTCAGCTGGCTCTTGCCGCCGTATTCGGTGGAGAGTTTGATGTGCTCTTTGCCGCGCTCATCTTCCATGCGCAGCTTGTTGTTGGCCGGGGTGCGAATCACGTTGCGCTTGTGGTTGGCGGCACTGACGTGATCTTCATTGCGCGAGTCGTGCAGCGCATAAGCGATATAAGGACGATCGGGATTGCCCGCTTCGAAGGCGATCGCCACTTCAGTGCCCGCGATCAGCGGCATATGCCAACCGTAAGTATCGCCGCTGTACGGTTTTGCCAGACGCACCCACAAGCTTTCGTAACCGGTTTTCCACTGTGTCAGGTCGAAGTCAAACTTCACCTTGTAGCGACCGCTCTCATCCAGATGCGCGTAGGTGTCATTTTCAGTCACGCTGGTAACGCGTGCCTGCAAGGTCCCAGCGATGGTAGGGCGTTTGAGCACTTGCGGGCGATAGCCCACGGTTTCGCTGTAAGGAATACCTTGCCAGCTGAGCGTAAACGACGTGTCACGGCCGCCCTGAGCGCTAATCGCAGTGATCACCACGCCCGCTGTAAACAACGGTGGCACATCGCCGATGATTTCCAGCATCTGCCCCGGTTGCAGCGTGGCAGCGTTGCTGGCACCGCTCAGTTGATGCTGGGCGTTAAGCAAACGTTCGTGGCGTAAACGGGCATAGAAGGCACCGCTTTCTGTTTCGGCGTCCTGCTGCGCGCCTTGCGTCAGGTAGTTATCGCTGTAGCGATAGACTTCGCCATAAGCGGTGCTGTCGGCACCGGCATCACCGTCGGTGAGCAGGCCGTTTTGCGCATCGCGATAGTTGTAATCTTTGACTTTAACCGCCTGGCTCACCACCTGATGGCTGCTGCTGAGCTTCCACACCGACTCGGTGGCGCCATCGTTCATGCCCGAGAGTGCGCGCAGCGGCAATGAAACATCAAACTGATAGAACTGCTGGTCGTCAGCGAAAATCACGATCTCTTGCTGCATGCGGCTGTCGGCTTCAAAGCGATACCAGATGCCAACTTCTGACAGCAGACGCTCGATAAACGCCAGGTCCGATTCTTGCCACTGCATCACCTGTTCGCGACGTGGATAAGTGCCACGCAGGCGGAACTCAAACTGCCAGCCTTCGAACTGGTGGTTGTCACGCAGGATCTGTTCAACGATCTCCGGCACCGACTGGTTCTGGAAAATTGCCGGACGGCTGGCATTGCCTAGCAGCGCCAGTCGTGGCTCCAGCGTGGCCTGATAGCGGGTTTCATCCAGCGAAGAAGAGAGGCGCTGGAATTGGGTGATTACGCCATGCACGGTACGCGGTGATTCCATGCTCGGCAGAGAAAAGCCCGCTAGTTGCATACCCGGCGCATTGAAACTGAAGCTGGCGTTTTTTAGCAGCATCTGTTGTGGCGTGATGCCGCTGTCGAGGCTGCTAAAAATGATTTCATAACCATACAGACGACTCAGCGCTTCATCCCCTTTAAAGGATTCCACATCCAGCGCCGCTGCACCGCCCTCCACCTTGAGGTCATAACGGTTCATCGAGCCACTTAAGGTCTGGCCGATTTTTGTCGCGATATCTACCAGCGCCATTATGCGTTCTCCCCATGCTGTGCCGTCAGGCTCAGGGTGATGCCGGTTTCATCATCAAATCCCAGCGTCAGGTGCGTCGGCTTCTCCTGCTGCGCCAGTTGCAGCAGCAGCGTTTGCGACAGCACCGGTAAAATCTGTTGGTTCAGCAAGCTGTCGATGTTGCGCGCGCCGCTGTCCGGCAGCAGACAAGCGCTGACCAGCGTGTCATACAGGCTCTCTTCGATGTGGCACTCCAGGCCATAGTGACGTTGCAGCCGTTTGGCAACCTGCCCCAGTTTGATACTGACGATCTCGCGCAGCGCCGCAGCATCGAGAGGGCGATAAATCACCGTCTGGAATCGGGCCAGCAGCGCTGGCTGGAAGTGATCTCGCAGGATCGGATGCAGCAGTTCATTAACGCTGCTGGCCGGGGCTTCCGGCTGCTGCTCTAGCAGTGCCATCAGCGCATCGCTGCCGAGGTTGGAAGTCATTAAAATCACGGTATTGCGGAAGTCGATTTCACGCCCTTCGCCATCGCGCATCACGCCTCGATCAAACACCTGATAAAAGAGATTGAGGACATCGCGGTGCGCTTTTTCCACCTCGTCCAGCAGAACCACGCTGTAAGGACGCTTGCGAACCGCTTCAGTGAGAATGCCGCCCTGGCCGTATCCTACGTAACCTGGTGGTGACCCTTTCAGCTGCGAAACGGTATGCGCTTCCTGATACTCAGAGAGATTGATGGTGATCAGCGCACGTTCACCGCCAAACAGCGTGTCGGCCAGCGCCAGCGCCGATTCGGTTTTACCAACGCCGCTTGGTCCCACCAGCAGGAATACCCCCAGCGGACCGTTTTCTGCCGTCAGGCCGGTTTTCGCGGCTCGCAGACGCTGAGCAATGGCGTGCAATCCGGCATCCTGGCCGATCACCCGTTTGCCTAGCTGCTGTTCCAGTTCAAGCAAGTTGGTCTGTTCATCTTTCAGCAAACTGCCCAGCGGTACGCCGGTCCAGTCGGCAATCACTTCTGCCACACTGCGCGCATCCACATCCAGCGACAGCAGTGGCGCGTTGCCCTGTAGCGTACTGAGTTGTTGCTGCAAATCGCCTAAGGTTGCGCCCTGCTCCGGCTGCTGGCGGGCCGTCAGTATCTGCTCTGCCAGCGCTTTTTCCTGCTGGAAGCGCAGTTCGAGTGCGGAACATTGTGTTTGCAGCGCGCGGCATTGTTCCGCCAGTGTGGTCAGGCGCGTGGCATCAGCTTGTGGATGGAGTGCCAGATCGTCCTCAATCGCCTGTTGTTCCATCGCCAGTGCGGCGAGCTGCGCCTGCAACTGCATCAGCGCTTCCGGCTGCGTGTCGAGGCTCATGCGCACACGCGCACTGGCGGTATCCAGCAGGTCCACCGCCTTATCCGGCAGTTGGCGGGCAGTAAGATAGCGGCGCGACAGCGTCACCGCTGCCTGAATCGCCGCATCCTGAATGTGTACGCCATGATGTTGTGCATAGCGAGATTTCAGGCCACGCAGCATCAGGGTGGCGTTAGCGTCGTCCGGCTCATCCACTTTGACCATCTGAAAACGACGCTCCAAAGCGGCATCGCGTTCGAAATACTGTTTGTACTCTGACCAGGTGGTGGCAGCGATGGTGCGCAGTTCGCCACGCGCCAGCGCAGGTTTCAACAGGTTAGCGGCATCCGCGCCGCCCGCCTGGTTGCCCGCACCAATAATGGTGTGGGCTTCATCAATAAACAGCAGCACCGGTTCAGGTGATTGCTGGACGGCATCAATCACGCTCTTCAGGCGCTGTTCAAACTCCCCTTTCACCCCCGCGCCTGCCTGCAAAATACCCAGGTCGAGGGTGCGCAGCGAGACCCGCTTCAGGCTTTCCGGCACGTTGCCCTCGGCAATGCGCAGCGCCAGTCCTTCTACCAACGCGGTTTTACCCACACCAGGCTCGCCGACCATAATCGGATTGTTCTTGCGGCGGCGAGAGAGGATATCGATCATCTGGCGGATTTCATTATCGCGGCCCAGAACCGGATCGATGTTGCCCGCGCGCGCTTGTGCGGTGAGGTCGTGGGTAAACTTGTTCAGTACCTGCTGCAGCGCTTCAGATAAGGTCTGTTTGCCGTTCAGCGCGGGTTGAGCACGGTCATCCGCCAGCACCCGATCATTCTCTGCCAGCGCCTGCTGTTCGGGACGCTCTTCTGACTGGGCATCCAGCAGCGGGCGCAGTCGCTGCAGTTGGGTGGCGCTCAAACTGAGTAGCGGCCAGGCCTGTTGCGCGTGCAGCCAGGCCGGTTGAGTGATCAACGCCTGCAACAGATGTGCAGAGCGAATCGATGTCGCATTCTCTTCCAGCGAGGCCACCAGCCAGGCGGATTGCAGCAAGCCACTGAGTGCGGAAGAGAGCTGAGGACGCTGCGTGACACTGTGCGGTAAGGTCTCAAGATGGCTGAGCAGCGATTGCCACAGCCCATCCAGATCCCACTCATAGCGGCGGGCTACGGTGACGATATCGCCTTCACCGCTTTCCAGCAGTTTCAACAGCCAGTGCTCCACGGTAATTTCCCGGTGTGCGCGGGTTTGGCAGAGCGCAGCGGCGGCGTCCAGCGCCCGAGCGCAAAAGGCGTTTAGTCGGCGAAGTAAAGCAGGTGAAGAGATGTCCATAATAGTCCCGTCCTATGGCAAAAAATCGGGGCATTCATCGTGTTGCGCCATGGCTACCGCACGACCGAGGATCGTTCGTGGGGGTAGAACAGCAAGTTGTGCGATGAATCCAGTCACTGACGCATCGATGTCAATGAGGTACGTAACAGCAGAACAGGCGCCCCACACGGGGCGCACTGAGATTACTCACGCAGCGGCATTACGCCTGTGCGCGCTCATTCCAGGAATCGGAGTGAATGATGTTGCCGTCTTTGTAGGTCCAGATAACTTTTTCATAGCGCAGCTCAACCACTTCCAGGTGGTTGTGCTTCTCTTTGGCGGGATCTTTGATGTCGTGCATCAGCGGAGCCACTTTCACCACCTTCACGTTTTCCAGCTTGGTGTTGAAATACTCTTTTTCCTGACCGGCATCGTCGATTTTGTACCATTTGAATTCAGCCGATTTCAGGGTCTGGCCTGAAGTCACCGCCTTATAGAGATACGGGGTTGAAGAATCGACTTCTTTAGTAAACACTAACGGCGCGTGCACGCGGGTTCCGGTCAGCTTGCCAGTGTTGTTGTCCGTTGGGATGTACAGCGCATGGTCCAGTGCCACGACTTCGACGCTGCCTTCACGGTTCTGTACAGTAACGGAACCTTTGATATCAGCACCGCCGTCGTCCTTCAGCCAAAGGTATGCTGGAATAGCCATGATTAACTCCTGTTGTTTATGGGTTTTTGTCACCTAATGGCGACGAGAGTGATAAGTCTGATTGCCGTGCAGCTGGCTGGCAGGCCGCTGCATTCGGTACCAGACTGATCTCAACCCTGCGGTTAGCAGCCCGCCCCGCAGAGGTTGTATTGGTGGCGACCGGCCGCGTTGCACCATATCCCTGAATTGCAAAACAGGTTTCAGGGATATCGCTAGTGGCGATCATCCAGTCACGCACGGCGGCCGCACGCGCCAGCGAAAGTTGCTGGTTAGCGCGCGTATCGCCGGTACTGTCGGTATGCCCGGTGACTAACACCATCCAACCGGGCTTCGCTTTAATATCCATCAGGGCATCCACCAGCACTTTGGTCGATCCCGTTTTCAATGCGGATTTCCCCACCTCGAACAGCGACATACTGTCCAGACGCACCAGACGTGGCGCCTCTTTTACGGCAGGTTTTGCCGGGGGAACGTAGCCGCGAATCTCTGTCATGATCGGCGGATAGAGCTGTTCGCCCGGATAGAGCCCCAGAGATAAATGCAGGGGGGCGCCGCTGCGCTGATACTTCTCCAGCAGTCGCGCATCGGTTTGTAACTGGTTTAATGCCGGGACTTTTAGCGCCGTGTTGGTCATCGCAATCGCACGATAACGCGCGACATCACTGGCGATGGCGCGCAGCAGACGATGGTTGTTCCACGATGAGCACGTCAGCGCGATCACGCTAAACAGCGTCACCAGCGCCAGGGCATACACGGCGGCGCGCTGAGGGGGTGAGTAGCCACGACGCACCGGCAGCTGAGCCAGGAGAAAATCGGGTAAACGAGCATGGCTGGAGACCGTATCAGCTGCCAGCGCCCGCAGCGTAGTGCGTTGCTGCATCCACTGCTGCCACAGGTTACGCGGAACCGCTGCCACCTCGGGCTGCCAGCTCATCGCCATCGCGTGCAGATGCAGTGGCGCACTGGCTTGTTCAGTGCCGCTGAACTGCGGCAGAATCTGCTCACGCAGCCAGGCAATCTGGCTGCTTAACATCACGCCCTGCGCCAGTCGTGTCGCTTTTTCACTGTCATCTGCATTCGCTACCCAGCGGCTAAGTGACGTACCCTGTTGCTGCTCATCCCACACGCGCACGCACGGTTCTGCGGCCTCCATGCTAAACCACGGCGAAGTCGCGCCCTGTAGCAGACAAGCCAGCATCGCGGGTAGCGCATGGCCACTGTGTTGTGCACAGCGTTGTACCTGAAAACGAAATTCTCGCAGCTGTGCCGCCAGTACCGGATGGTCATGGTGCTGCTCGGGTTGCAGCACCAGCAGCGCGCTCAGTTGTGTGCTCCAGCCGGGACGTATCGCCAGCAGCATCTCGCTGTAGTGCGCCAGTTGATCCGGCTGAGGAATGAGGATGTAGCATCCCTGCGCGGTTTCACGCACCGGTTCGCCAGAAAACAGCGCCTCTGCGCCTTCACCCAGGGTGAGCACCACCGGCAGACGATAGCCTGCATCCGGCAGTGCAGCGACCAGTTGTTCTCCCAAAGGCGCATGACGCAATGCCTGAGCGGCACGACCTGTGCGCCACCAGGCAATGGCCGCGACCAGCCCGGCCGCCACCGCACCTGCCCAGGCCGCACTTCGGCTCACAGGCAGGAAAACCACGCAGATAATCAACGCAGCCAGGCAGCTCATCAGCCATAGCGTGCGTTTCAAGAGGATACTCAACGGCTGCTCCTTAGCCCTGTGATTCCTGTAACCAGTCACTCAATGACTGTTGAAGCTGGTAATGCAGGCCAAACCACACCACGGCAACGATGACCACCGCGCTCGCGGCCCAGAACCATAGCGAACGGCCACGCCACAGTCCGGAAGAACGGCGGCCAACGTGGACGAGGATCGGGGTCTCTTCTGCTACATCAAACGGCGGCACTCGCGCAGCAAGTTCGGCGATCAGCGCCTGACGCTCCTGCTGCGGCTGATTCCGATAGCGCCCCTGGAAGCCGAGCATTAGCACGCGATGGAAGCAGCTCAGCACCAGTGGGTTTGGCGCGGGCTGCGCCAGCACCTGCCGCATACGCTGATAGAGCAGCTCGCCACCTTGCAGCGTATTAAAGAAACGCGCCTGCAGTGGTGTCCGCATCCAAAAGGCATAGCCGTTGTCGTTTAGCGGGCGATTGAGCACCGTCTCATCCAGCAGCACACATTGCGCGTAGGCAATATGGTCGCTGTCTTCGCTGGCAATCCCCTGCCCGGCCAGACGCTGGCGTGTCTGTTCAACCAGTTCAACGCCGCGCTGATAGAGCGCTTCGCCCTCTTCCGCCACATCGCCGTTACGCAGGGCAACCACCAGCAGCCAGCTGTCGCGCAGCAGTTCATCAATAGAGAGTGGTTGTTTCATGAGCGCAGCACCGCATAGAGTTCTAATTTAACGCCCGGCAGCACGCCCGGAACGTAAATGGCACAACTGCCGGCCGTGAGCATCGCGACCGCAGAGGGATGCGCCAGATCCAGCGCAAAGTATTGATTCTCCAGTCGCAGTGGAATCGCTGCTGGCACGTGGCTCAGCGGAATGAGCGGCACGCCGTTCAGTGCGCCATTGATGATGTTGTTCACTTCATCTGGCGTACCGATCTTGCACAGCGGCGGGAACTGGCTCTGCAGCTGATGCGCAGGCAAGTCGGAACGCACGGAGAGGTAGAAATCAGCCTCTTCACGCAGGCGACTATCGGTCAACTGGGCGCGCCACTGATTCTCACGCACCAACTCCAGCTCCACGGCCACCACGCGGGATGGCAGGCTCGCTTCCAGCAGCGTGCTGATCAGGGTAAACAGCGGGGGAAAGACTTCGGCTGGCCTGGCGTGGTCATAACGCGGGATGGCATCCATGTCGTGCTCCAGCGAAAAGGTCAGCATGCTGCCCGCCAGCTTGACCAGTTCGCGATAAACCAGTTCAGGATGGATCATCGGTGAGGCTTCAAAATCCACCAGTACCGGTTCGTAGGTGTTGAGGGCATTCAACAGCCAGAACAGGGAAACATCCGCCACGGCAAAATCAGCCATGCGCTGATTATTCTCGCGGCGCATGCCCATCAAGCGCATGCGTTTGGCACGCAATTGCGCAACGCGCAGACTCAGTTGATCCTGCAATAGCTCACTGCCACCAAACGCCAGCAGTGGCGGGATAAACGAGTTGTCGATCTGCCATCCGTTCTGGCCATCACGCTGCAAGCGCACCAGCGGACAGGTGAAGTATTCGTCATTGTTATCGATGTCAAAACGCAGCGAGAGCGCGTAACGCTCAACGGCAATCGACTCTTGCTCATTGCCGAACACATCCTGCACCGATACCCACTCCTGCTGGTAACGCAGCGGGCGCTCGGAAGCTTGCGTACCGGTCTGGCAGTTGCCGCCATTAGCGTGTTCCAGTGGCAGCGCCAGCAGCACCGTGACCTGATTGCAGTCCGCGGGAATCGCCCGCTGCAGATCCACCGCCGCAGGCAGCGAATCGGCACGATCGCTGTCAATCAGGGTGCCATCCTGCAAGCGCACCGCCAGATGTTGTGCATTCAGGCGATTGACGCGCAGCGCCTCCCCATCGAAGCGCGCATTCAGCACGCCCCACGGGTGTGTCAGACTCAACTGTGCAATGCACTGGTTGGTGAGCGCTTCCCAGCGCGCCTGTTGCTGGAACTGATGTGGCGCAAGGAATGCGCCTTCAATCCACAGCGGGCGTGAAACCTTCATTGTTGCTCCCTGAACTACGCTTTCGCCTTCGGCATTTGAGAAACCAGCGACAGGTTGACATCCAATCCTTCAACCTGGAAATGCGGTACTGCATACAGCTTGACGCGGAAGAAACCGGGGTTATCTTCGATGTCTTCCACCGTCACACGGGCTTCACGCAGCGGATGCGAGGCTTGCAGATCGTCCGAGGGATCGGTCATTTCCGTGACCAGAGTGTTGATCCAGTTATTTAGCTCCAGCTCCAGCATGCGACGATCTTTGGTGGTGCCGATGTTTTCCCGTTGCAGCAACTTGAGATAGTGCGCGATGCGTGACAGCAGGAAAATGTAAGGCAGACGCGCATTGATGCGGCTGTTAGCCGTGGCTTCGTCGGTGTCATACAGCGCCGGTTTCTGTGCCGAGTTTGCTGAGAAGAAGCAGGCGTAATCGCGGTTTTTATAATACGAAAGCGGGATAAAGCCGAGGTTAGCGAACTCAAATTCGCGGGTTTCCGGAATCATCACTTCAGAAGGGATTTTCACCTGATTACCGGTGCCGAGATCGTAAAGGTGAATCGGCAAGTCCGTCACCGCGCCGCCCGCCTGTGGGCCGCGGATCTGTACGCACCAGCCATTGTTCACGAAGCTTTTCACCATGTTGGCGGCAAACGCAAAAGAGGCGTTGCTCCACAGGTAACTGTCGTGATCCGGGCCTTTGACCTCTTCGACGTAGTTGAAACTGCGCACGGGTACGGTATCCGGGCCATAAGGCAGGCGCCCTAATACGCGCGGCAGCGTCAGACCGATGTAGCGCGCATCATCGCTGTCGCGGAATGACTTCCACTTGATGTATTCCGCGCGGTCAAAGTAGTTGGCGATATCTTTGATGCCCGCCACTTCTTCCATGGTTTCTTTGCCGAAGAAGGCTGGTCCCACGGAAGCCACAAACGGCATATGCGCCGACGCCGCCACTTTGGAGATGTTACGCAACAGCGCAATATCCTGTGGGCTACGATCAAACTCGTAGTTGGCGATGGTAGAACCAATCGGTTCCCCGCCCGGTGTGTCGTACTCTTGGGTATAGGTGTGGTGATAGAAACCGCTTTGCACGATTTCTGGCGCGTCTTCAAAGTCCAGACGCAAGTCGTCTTTCGAGACATCCAGCACTTCAATCTTCACGTTCTGACGGAAGTCAGTACGGTCCACCAGGAATTTCAAACCGCGCCACGCAGACTCCACTTTCTGGAATTCTGGATGATGCATCACCGCATCCAACTGGCGGCTAATCTGATTATCCAGTTCGCTGATGTGATTATCGAGCAGCGTCTTATCCAGACGCTCGACTTTCTGCGATGACTGCTTGAGCAGATTGAGGAACACGCTGACGGCGGCGGTCACGCGCTCATCGGCAGACGTATCTGCCAACGCATCGTTATCCTGAAATGCATCAATGCCGTTCAACTGGCTGACAGGGGTGAGGTTGATCTTCTCGAAAAGCGACTGATAGACGCCACCATCCAGCGTTTCATGGCCTGGGCTGGCGGTCGCCTGAGTTTCTCGTTGTGACATAGTTAGCTCCTTGCTGATAACGGACGTTTACGCTTTCGGTGCCAATGCGGCCAGCTCTGCGCGCAGCTCATCACTGAGTGCTTCGTCTTTGAGGATATTTTCCAGCTCGCGGCGGAACGTGGCGTTATCCAACAGGTTTGACTTCAAATCGCGCAGCAGATTGCGCATCGAGAGCAGCGCACGCAATTGAGGAATTTGGCGTGCAACCTGCTCGGGTTCAAAATCAGCCATCTCTTTAAAATCCAGCTTGACTGACGCTTCAGTGCCATCAGCCGCCAGCGTATCGGCAACGGTGAGATTCACCTTCGGGTTGTACTCCGCCAGTACCTGGTTGAAGTTGTTTTTGTTAATCGAGATTTTTTCACGTTCTGAAACGGCGCGATCGTCCTGACCGTTGCTGTAATCCCCCACCACCATCAGCTTTAATGGCAATTCCACTTTTTTCTGCGCACCACCGGTGTGCAGATCCAGTTTGATATTGACGCGTGCTGCGGGTACTTCGTCCTGAAAGCTATTAGCCATGTGAATACCTAATTTTGTCTTTTGACCGAGCGCGTCCCTGACGGAATTAAGTCGCCATGTCATTGAAGAAAGAAAAAGTATCCGGCTCTACCGTTAGAGTGAGCAGGTAATGCTATGACCTAGCGGTGATAGCCGAAATCGTTGAGGGGTGAACTTTAACCAGATTGAAGGATGCTGTCTGTGGTCGGAGGAGGACGACCTGTTACAGAATGTGAAAAAAAATAAGTAACAGGTTCTCTTAATTAATTTGTCGTAGCGCCAACGATAACGAGAGATCCATTAGAAACGAAACGGTAAAAACACAAGAAATCATTTTTACATTTAGTAACATTCCAGCCAATTATGGAAAAAAACCCTTAAAAATTATATCATTGTAATATTAGCCGATATATAATCACCAGGTGTAAGCAATTTAATATTAGAATAAACATTAGGATTTATCTGCATTCCATAACAAAAAAGCGTTCTGAAGCACGCATTTAATGGCCCTGATATTAAGGCTTGCTAATCAAAATTTCACTTATGTTCTGCCGACCTGATAGTTTCTTTAGTTACTAAAAATGATTTCCGTCCTTATTTGCGCGTGTGGCTACCTGTAAATAGAGCAATAGTTAAGATTAACTAAAGCGATAATGCTAAGCCAATTTCCAGTCTGATAATGTAAATAAACATGTAACTCCGCTAATTCTCGTCGTCGTGAAGGGAAGAAATGCAAAAAAAAGCCCGCCGAAATTAATCGGCAGGCTTTTTTGCAGCAAAAGGAACGGGGATTAAGCTTTCATCAAGAACTTACGCAGTTCAGCGAAGTCTGCCGCCATATTATGCGACAGCAATGGCAGCTCAGCGCGCTCTGCCAGCTCTTTTGGCAGCGGCAATTCCTGACCCAGAATCTCGTCCACGCTCTCTTTGAACTTGGCCGGATGCGCGGTGCCGAGGAACAGGCCGAACTCGCCTTCCTGCAGGTTGTCGCGCAGCATGCGATAGGCAATCGCCGCATGCGGCTCAGAGATATAGCCAATTTCCGCCAGCTCACGCATGGTGGCTTTGGTGGTCTCATCCGATACCGCGCCAGACACCAGATCGGTCAGGCGCCAGGTTTTACGACGGAACAGCTCTTCCACGCGCGGCCAGTTGTTTGGCTGGCTGACGTCCATGGCGTTCGACAGGGTTGCCACTGTCGCATTCGGCAGCCATTCGCCCTTATCAAGGAAGCGTGGCACGGTGTCGTTGGCGTTGGTTGCTGCGATAAAGCGCTTGATCGGCAAGCCGAGGGATTTCGCCAGCAGGCCTGCGGTCAGGTCACCAAAGTTACCGCTTGGCACGGAGACCACCAATTGATTGCGCTGCTCTTGTGGCAGTTGCGCCACCGCTTCGAAGTAATAGCAAATCTGCGCCAGCAAGCGGCTGATGTTGATGGAGTTAGCCGAGTTCAGGCCAATCGCTTTCTTCAGCGCTTCATCATCAAACGCCTGCTTCACCAGCGCCTGGCAGGCATCGAAATCGCCTTCCACCGCGATGGTTTCAATGTTGCCGCCCAGCGTACAGAACAGCTTTTCCTGCAGCGGGCTGATTTTGCCCTGCGGATAGAGGATAACGACGCGCACGTTTTCCATGCCGTAGAAGGCATGTGCCACGGCGGCGCCGGTGTCACCTGAAGTCGCGGTCAGAATGGTGATCTGCTCATCAGCGCCTGACACATAAGAGAGCATCTGCGCCATGAAACGGCCACCGAAGTCTTTGAATGCCAGCGTGGGGCCGTGGAACAGTTCGAGGCACGCCACATCTGCACTGACTTTCGCCACCGGCGCGGGGAAGGCAAAGGCGTTTTTCACGCGCTCAGCCAGCTGGTGCGCGGCAATCTCATCGCCAATATAAGCTGAGAGAATTTTGCTGCTGCGGCTGACGAAATCCATCTCCAGCATCGCATCGATGTCGGTCAGTTCGAATTCCGGCAGTTCGAGCGGGAAGAACAGCCCTTGCTGCGAGCCGAGGCCCTGTTTAACGGCCTGAGCAAAACTAACCTGCTCGTTGTGATCCTTAAGGTTGTAGAGTTTCATGCGTTATCCCAAGTTACGTGCGCCAGCCGTATCAAGACGGCAGATATGGACGAAGCCTTCATCGTTCTGCAGATAGTGCTGGCTCAGCCAGTCTGCCATCCGCTGTGCCGTTGCCATCTCGTTGCAAACGGCGAAAAGTGTCGGGCCGGAGCCCGAAATACCACAGGCCAACGCACCGATGTCGGCAGCCGCCTGGCGCGCCTCAGCGAAGCCCGGCAGCAGTTTGGTGCGGTAAGGTTCTGCAATCACATCCTGCATCAGTTTAGCCGCCAGCAGCGGCTGGCGGGTATGACAGGCGTGAATAAAGCCCGCTAACAGACGGCCATGCTTGATGGCATCGTCTTTGCGGTACTGCGCAGGCAGAATCGCGCGTGCTTCAGCGGTTGAGACTTTAATGCCTGGATAGGCCATCACCCACAGCCAGTCATCAAAGCACGGCACATCCTGTGAGATGATACCGTTTTCTTCAATCATCAGCTGTACACCGCCGAGGAAGCAAGGCGCGACGTTATCAAAGTGCACGCTGCCGGAAATACGCCCTTCCAGCTCGCCCATCAAGGCCAGCAGTTCGGTATCGTTTAGCGGTTTGCCGCAAAACTCGTTCATCGCCATCAAACCGGCCACCACCGAGCAGGCGCTGGAACCCAGACCGGAACCGATCGGCATATTCTTTTCCAGTGTCATCGCGACAGGCACTTCTTTACCAATCGCCTGGCAGAAACGTTCCCAGCACTGATAAACGATGTTCTCTTGCGGATTGGTTGGCAGCTTGCTGACAAAGCGCCCGGTGTTCACCAGGCTGAAGCTGTCGGCCGCTTCTACCGATACGCAGTCACCCAACAGGGTGCCATCCACCGGCGAAACCGCCGCGCCCAGCACATCAAAGCCGACGCTGACGTTACCTATTGAGGCCGGTGCATAAATTTTTACCATCATCAAACTCCCAACTTCCACGACAGTGTACGCAGCAAGTCGGCAAACACGCCGGCCGCTGTGACATCATTCCCCGCGCCGTATCCACGCAGAACCAGCGGGATCGGCTGATAATAGCGGCTGTAAAACGCCAGCGCGTTCTCGCCGTTCTTCACTTTGTACAGCGGATCGTTACCGTCCACCGCATCGATTTTCACTTTGCAGACGCCGCCTTCTTCAATGGCGCCGACGAAGCGTAACACTTTACCTTCATCACGCGCTTTGGCAACGCGGGCGGCAAAAGCATCATCCAGTTCCGGCAGGCGGGCCATAAACTGCTCGACGTCAGCGATGTCGGTGAGTTCAGCTGGCAGCAGCGGCTCAATCTCGATATCGCTCAGCTCCAGTTGATGACCCGCTTCACGCGCCAGAATCAGTAGTTTACGCGCCACATCGGTACCGGAGAGGTCGTCACGCGGATCCGGTTCGGTAAAGCCCATCTCACGGGCTGTTTTGGTGGCTTCTGATAACGATACGCCTTCATCCAGTTTACCGAAGATAAAGGAGAGCGAACCGGAGAGGATACCGGAGAATTTGATCAGCTCATCACCCGCATTCAGCAAGTTTTGCAGGTTTTCGATCACCGGAAGACCAGCACCGACGTTGGTGTCGTACAGGAACTTACGGCGCGACTTGGCCGCTGCCGCACGCATCTGCTGGTAATAGTTCCAGGATGAGGTGTTGGCCTTCTTGTTAGGCGTCACCACGTGGAAGCCCTCAGCGAGGAAATCGGCATACTGATCGGCCACCGCCTGGCTGGAAGTACAGTCCACGATCACCGGGTTCAGCAGGTGATACTCCTTTACCAGACGCATCAGACGACCGAGATTGAACGGCTCTTTGGCTTCGCTCAGCGCGCCTTTCCAGTCGCTGAGATCGATGCCGTGCACATTGGTTAACAGCGCGCGAGAATTGGCGATACCGCACACGCGCAGATCGATGTGCTTCTCTTTCAGCCACGCCTGCTGACGATGCAGCTGCTCCAGCAACGCCGCGCCGACACCGCCGACACCGACAACGAACACTTCGATCACCTGATCGGTGGCGAACAGCATCTGATGCACCACGCGCACGCCAGTGGTCACTTCATCATTGCTCACCACCACCGAGATGGAACGCTCAGAGGAACCCTGCGCAATCGCCACGATATTGATGTTGGCACGCGCCAGCGCCGAGAAGAATTTGGCGGAAATGCCGCGCAAGGTGCGCATGCCATCGCCGACCACGGAAATCACCGCCAGCTGCTCCAGCACATCGAGTGGATCCAGCAGGCCATCTTTCAGCTCCAGATAGAACTCTTCTTCCAATACACGGCGCGCACGCGCCTGCTCGCTCTGCGGTACGCAGAAACTGATGCTGTATTCAGAAGAGGATTGGGTGATCAGCACCACGGAGATGCCGGTGCGCGACATCGCGGCAAACACGCGTGCTGCCATGCCGACCATGCCTTTCATACCAGGACCGGAGACGTTAAACATCGCCATATTATTCAGGTTGGTGATGCCTTTCACCGGGTTCTCATCCAACTCGCCTTCCCCACCGATTAAGGTGCCGGGTGCTTGCGGGTTGGCGGTATTTTTGATCAGACAAGGAATCTGGAACTGGGCAATCGGGGCAATGGTGCGAGGATGAAGGACTTTCGCGCCGAAGTAAGACAGTTCCATCGCTTCCTGGTAGGACATCGACTTCAGCAGTCGCGCATCCGGCACCTGGCGTGGATCGCAAGTGTAAACACCGTCTACGTCAGTCCAGATCTCGCAGCAGTCCGCACGCAAGCAGGCAGCCAGCACCGCCGCCGAGTAGTCAGAGCCATTACGGCCCAGCACCACCAGTTCGCCCTTCTCGTTACCGGCGGTAAAACCGGCCATCAGGATCATGTGATCGGCTGGGATCTGGCTGGCCGCGATGCGACGGGTTGACTCGGCGATATCCACGGTGGATTCGAGGTAGTGACCAACAGCCAGCAGTTTCTCCACCGGGTCGATCACCGTGACTTTGTGGCCGCGCGCCTGCAGCAGCGCTTCCATGATGGCGATAGAGAGCTTCTCACCACGACAGATAATGCCGGCATTCACCGCATCCGGACACTGGCCCAGCAGGCTGATGCCGTGCAGCACCTGTTTCAGCTGGGCAAATTCCAGCTCAATGCGGGTTTTCAGGCCATCGTAATCAAAGCCCGGCTGAGCCTCCGCCAGGCCCTGCAGCAGGTCGGCAAAAATCCGTTCGGCATCGCTGATATTCGTCAGTGCGTCCTGGCCGCTAATGGTTTTCTCAATCATCGCCACCAGATGATTGGTGATTTTCGCTGGCGCAGAGAGCACGGTGGCAACCTGTCCCTGTTGCGCGTTGCTTTCCAGAATATCTGCCACGCGGAGAAAACGTTCCGCATTGGCTACTGAGGTTCCGCCGAATTTCAGCACTCGCATGATTGAAGCTCTCCTGAATTTTTGCCGAAAAAAAAGCCCGCACTGTTTAGGTGCGGGCTTTTTTCTTTGTTTTTCCTGTATGCGTCAGCCCGCACCGTTACCTGTGGTAATGGTGGTGGTAATAATAATTGTGGTGTTCAGGCTGTGATTACGCATTGAGATTTTTTCTGTCTGTGTTTGTCTTGTCCGTCTGCCTTCCAGAAGTAAAGCAAAGCGCACGTTAAGTCAACGAATTTGTCTTAGCCGCCATTTTAAGGCGACTGCGCAGAGTTCGGTGTCTGCGCGTAAAACATATTAGGATCGTTCGACTGAACGCCCTGTTTCCCGATCAGTCACTATTAAAAACGATATTCACCGATTATTTATCTATAAGTTTTTTTTCTACATCATGTAGCAGACGATGCAGCATGGCGCTATCGCGCTGTTCCAGTAGGCCAATGCGCTGATCGATCCAGTCCGCCATTTTGGCATCGTCGCTCACTTCCAGTTTCACCAGCAGCTGATGGAAACGTTCGCGCAGCGCCTGCAGCTGATGTTCGTTCGCCACCTCTTTCACTTCTGCCGCGACCTGATTCAGCGCCGACAGCTGATAGCAGTACACCATCACCGCCTGTCCGAGGTTGAGTGAAGGGTAATCATTGGCCATTGGAATGCCGGTCAGCAGATCGACCTGATCCAGCTCTTCATTGGTTAAGCCACTGTCCTCACGACCAAATACCAGCGCGATTCGGCTCAGCCACTGGCGCTTCTCCTGCAGAATGGTTTCGACTTGCGCCGGCGTGGCGTAGTAGCGGAACTTCGCACGACTGCGGGCGGTGGTGGCGACCGAGAAATCGACATCGGCCAGCGCCTCACTCAGCGTGGCGTAGGTTTTAACATTATCGAGAATCTCACCGGCACCGTGCGCTACACGACGCGCAGCCGGGTCTTGCCAGGCATCGCTGGCGACAATACGCAGTTCGCTAAAACCCATGGTTTTCATGGCACGAGCGGCCGCGCCGATATTTTCCGGACGGGCGGGTGAGACAAGGATTAGGGGGAAATGCATGATTTTTCCATCGAACGGTTAACAACTCGCCCTATGTTGGCATGCAGTGGCAAAAATACCAACCGCACGGACAAGAGAAAATAAGATGTTAAGGATGTTAAAAGAGGATAAAAGCGATGGGGAGAAGATATTGTGGGATATAACTAAAATTTCCACGCTTAATTAATATAAATCTATTGTTTTTCATATTATTAAAATATTATTTCCTGCAGGTTTTAGTTTTACCGTTATGCAGCCAAAATGTAGCAAAAATGCTGCTTTTTGTGAGCTAAGCTGGCATTCCTGGAGAAGTTTTTCATAAAAGTGTTAACGTGCTACACTTGCATTTGATATAAGTCAACGAAGCGTTGTTTTTATGCTTATCGGTTGTTGTTGGTGCTGTTAGGTTGCTGTTAATACGGTTAGGATAAGCGCCAGTCCGATACCCACGGGGCACGCAAATATTCATCCTGACTGGCTGAGCTAACACTGAAGTTGACATAGATGGATGGTGTATTCCGAAGATTATTTCGTACACCGGTTGCGTAAGGCACGCTGTTTTGATGAACAGTAAACGCAGCCATCGTACGCCCTGTTTTCGATTTGTTGGCAAATTTTAGGTAGCGAAACATGCAGACCCCGCACATTCTTATCGTTGAAGACGAACTGGTCACGCGTAACACCCTCAAAAGTATTTTTGAGGCGGAAGGTTACGTGGTCTATGAAGCCACCGACGGCGCCGAGATGCATCAGGTTTTGACGGAAAATGACGTCAATCTGGTGATCATGGATATCAACCTGCCAGGCAAAAACGGTTTGCTGCTGGCACGCGAATTGCGTGAACAAGCAAACGTTGCGCTGATGTTCCTGACAGGTCGTGATAACGAAGTAGATAAAATCCTCGGCCTGGAGATTGGCGCCGATGATTACATCACTAAACCGTTTAACCCACGTGAGCTGACGATTCGTGCACGCAACCTGTTATCGCGCACCATGAATCTGGCGATGCCAAGTGAAGAACGTCGCGCGGTTGAAAGCTATCGCTTTAACGGCTGGGAGCTGGATATTAACAGCCGCTCACTGATCAGCCCGAACGGTGAACAGTATAAGCTGCCACGCAGTGAGTTCCGCGCGATGCTGCACTTCTGCGAAAACCCGGGCAAGATTCAAACCCGTGGCGATCTGCTGAAGAAGATGACGGGTCGTGAGCTGAAGCCGCATGACCGCACCGTGGATGTCACCATCCGCCGCATTCGTAAGCATTTCGAATCCACCCCGGATACGCCAGAAATCATCGCCACCATTCATGGCGAAGGGTATCGCTTCTGTGGTGAATTGCAGGATTAAGTTTGCTGCAGTAAAAGAAAAACGCCCATCAGGGCGTTTTTTTATGCCTCAATGCCACGGCATGATTGGCACCGCGCTCAGCGCATTCTTCGGCGAACCGTCCACCACTTTATCTGAGTAGCTCAGGTAAACCAGCGCATGACGTTTTTGATCATAGAAGCGCACCACCTGCAGCTTCTTAAATACCAATGAAGTGCGCTTTTGGAAGACCACTTCTCCTTGCGCCTTGCCTTGTGCGATTTTATCGCTAAGCTCTACAGGCCCAACCTGCTGGCAGGAGATGGCTGCGTCGGAAGTATCTTCCGCCAGACCTAATCCGCCCTTGATCCCACCGGTTTTCGCCCGGCTGATATAACAGGTTACATTTTTTACGTCGGGGTCGTCGAAGGCTTCCACCACGATCTTATGGTCGGGGCCAAACATCTTGAAAACCGTGTCTACCGAGCCGATTTCCTCGGCCTGAACGCCCGCGCTGAAGAGACAAGTTGCAAGCGTGATTATAAGAAAGCGAGTTATTGTCATTGAGTTACCATTGCCAATCGAATAGATGAGACTGTAATGTACTGTCAATCGAACCCGGAACCAAACCTAAACGGGTTGTAACCCGCATTGATTTAGCACAGCCGATTGACAAACCGCCCCCACGCTTTTGTGCATTTCGTGCTATTATTCGACGACTTCATAGTTGCGCCACCAGAGAGTTATGAGGATGTTTTATGGACCAAGCCGGTATCATTCGCGATTTGCTTGTCTGGCTGGAGAGCCATCTGGATCAACCCCTTTCATTAGATAACGTCGCGTTGAAAGCGGGCTACTCCAAGTGGCACTTGCAGCGTATGTTCAAGGAAGTGACAA